>JAZSKK010000111.1:0-5813 GCA_045534795.1 Clostridia bacterium
GGTTTGGCACAGGTAAAACAATGACACAGCATCAGCTTGCAAAATGGTGCGATGCGGACATTATTGTTTACATAGGCTGTGGAGAACGTGGTAATGAAATGACTCAGGTTCTTGAGGAATTTTCATCACTTATAGACCCAAGAACAGGCAATTCACTTATGGCAAGAACTATACTTATTGCCAACACATCAAATATGCCTGTTGCCGCACGTGAAGCGAGTATTTATACAGGTATTACAATAGCGGAATATTACAGAGATATGGGTTACCATGTTGCTGTTATGGCAGACTCTACATCCAGATGGGCAGAGGCCTTGCGTGAAATTTCCGGCAGACTTGAAGAAATGCCTGCAGAAGAAGGCTATCCCGCATACCTTACATCAAGACTTGCAGGATTTTACGAAAGGTCAGGATATATCGAAACACTTAACGGTGCAGAGGGCTCTGTTACCCTTATAGGTGCGGTATCACCACAGGGGGGCGATTTTTCTGAACCCGTTACACAAAACACGAAACGATTTGCAAGAGCATTTCTGGCATTGGACAGACAGCTTGCATATTCACGTCACTACCCTGCTATTAACTGGCTTACAAGCTATAGTGAATATGTTGATGACCTTGCAAGCTGGTACACTAAAAATGTTGATGAAAAATTTATAAAATACAGGTCTAAAATGGCGGAGATTCTTCACGAGGAAAGTGACTTGCTTGAGATTGTAAAGCTTATTGGCGGAGATGTATTGCCGGATTCACAAAAGCTTGTGCTTGAAATTGCCAAAATAATTCGTACAGGCTTTTTGCAGCAAAACGCTTACCATCCATCAGACACTTATGTGCCTGTTAAAAAGCAGTTCCTTATGATGGAAACTATATTGCGTCTTGAGGAATGTTGTAAAAAGGTTATTAAGAAGAACATTCCTATGTCCTCAGTTGCAAAAACAGGCATTATTGATAAAATTGTTAATATCAAATATAACATAGGTAATGATGAGCTTGAAAAATTTGACTCAATAAACAGGGAAATTGACGAAATATATAACAAAATCCTTGAAGAAAACGGGGTGATGCAATGAACACAGAATATATTGGACTAAAAGAAGTCAACGGCCCATTGGTTATTATAGAGGGTGTTAAAGAAGCATCATACGAAGAAACTGTGGAAATCAAGGTTAATGATAACGAAGTCCGTCTGGGCAGAATTATTGAAATTAATGAAGAATTTGCGGTTGTTCAGGTATTTGAGGGAACACGTGGCCTTTCAGTAACAAATACGGTTACAAAATTTACAGGCGAGCCTTTGAAATTTGGCTTGTCAAAGGAAATTCTGGGCAGAGTATTTGATGGTGTCGGCAGACCTATTGATGGTTTGGGCAGAATAAAATTTGACAAAAAGCTTGATGTTAATGGTATGGCTATGAACCCTGTTGCACGTGAATATCCCCGTAACTATATTCACGTAGGTATTTCCGCAATTGATGGTCTTACAACTCTTATCCGCGGTCAAAAGCTGCCTATATTTTCAAGTAACGGTATGCCACATAACCAGCTTGCGGCACAGATTGTACGTCAGGCAAAAATCGGTGATGGCAATCAGGATAATTTTGCTATTGTATTTGCGGCTATGGGGGCATCTAATGACGTTGCGGAATATTTTAGAAAAACCTTTGAAGAAAGCGGCGTTTTGGAACGTGTTGTTATGTTTATGAACCTTTCAAACGACCCTGTTGTTGAAAGAATTATGACTCCGCGTTGTGCATTGACCGCTGCAGAATATCTTGCATTTGAGCATGATATGAACATATTGGTTATTCTTACTGATATGACCTTGTATGCAGAGGCATTGCGTGAAATTTCATCATCACAGGGTGAAATCCCTTCAAGAAAAGGTTATCCGGGTTATCTTTACAGTGACCTTGCTTCTATCTACGAAAGAGCAGGTATGATAAGAGGAAAAAATGGCTCTATTACACAAATTCCTATTTTATCAATGCCTAACGATGATATTACTCATCCTGTGCCTGACCTTACAGGTTATATTACAGAAGGGCAGATTGTTCTTGAACGTTCAGTATTCCAGAAGGGTATTTATCCTCCTGTTGGTATCTTGCCGTCACTTTCACGTCTTATGAAGGATGGTATCGGTGCAGGATATACAAGGGAGGACCATCAGGATGTTGCAAACCAGTTGTTTGCTTCATACGCTAATGTACAGGAAGTCCGTGCATTATCGTCGGTTATCGGCGAGGACGAACTTTCGGACCTTGATAAAAAGTATCTTAAATTTGGAGAGTCTTTTGAAAGGCAGTTTATTGCACAGGATTCTGAGAAAAATCGCTCAATTAACGATACACTTGAAATTGGGTGGGAACTTCTTAGAATACTTCCGAGAGAAGAACTTTCAAGAATTGATACAAAAACACTTGATAAATATTATGCAATTTAAACCAAGAGGGTTGTGTTAAATATGGATACATCATTGTTTCCTACCAAAAGCAATCTTATGCTTGCAAAAAACTCCCTTCGACTTTCAAAACACGGTTACGAGCTTTTGGACAAAAAGCGTAACGTATTGATAAGGGAAATGATGGAGCTTATTGATGTGGCAAAAAGCGTACAGTCACGTATTGATGAAACATTTGCCACAGCATATAAAAAACTGTCTTTTGCCAACATTACTATGGGAAGTAAAAATGTAGGACAGATTGCTAATTCTATAAAAATTGACAATTCAATAAGGGTTATTACACACAGTGTAATGGGTGTGGAGGTGCCCAAGGTTATTGCGGCAGACAGCGACAATTCTCTGCCTTATGGGGCATATTCTACAAACTCTGCACTTGACGAGGCGTATAAGGCGTTTGAAGAGGTGCGTAGGCTTACAGTAGAGCTTGCGGAGGTGGAAACTGCCGTTTGCCGTCTTGCAGTCAGTATCAAAAAGACTCAGAAGAGGGCAAATTCTCTTAAAAATATTACTATTCCTAAATATGAGCAGATTGCAAAGGATATTCAGGCTGCTTTGGAGGAAAAGGATAGGGAAGAATTTTCACGCCTTAAGGTTATTAAAAAGACAAAGATATAACAAAAAAGGGTTGCCTGAATTTAAGGCAACCCTTTTAACATACCAACATATTTATTATATCACAAGATAATATTATTTGTAAAGTGTTTTTTGTGATATATAAACAAATTCTCCCTTTTATACAACAAATTGTTATACACTTTTTATAAAATGCCTATTGAATTGGCACTTTAAATTTGCTATACTCTAATTGAAGAAAGGAAGGTACAGTCCAATGAAAAGTTAATGCAGACCTTTAAATGAAATTAAACATAATATTTAAACAACTAAAATTTACAAAAAAATACACGGCGGTGAGACGCGTTTACATAGATTGTTGTTTAAGTAGAATATTTAAAATCATTAAAAAGGTCAGGAAACAACCTTTTGTAACAGGATACACATAAAGCAAAAGCTGTTCTCGCTAGAGAAGATGATTAAGGTGTTTGGTAATGTAGGAGTTGACAAAAGGTAATTCAGGAAAGAGAGGATACAATATGATAGAACCAAAGAGTGAACATAAATAACCCTTAACTGTATGTTGCAGTTAAGGGTTATTTCATTTTATCCTTTATATACAAAAACATTATCTGATACTCTGTTTGTATTGATTTAATGAAAAAGAGCGTGGAAAAACCACACTCTTTTAATATTTATGATGGATTGTATTTTAGTACATACCGCCCATTCCGCCACCCATAGCAGCAGGATTCATAGCAGCAGAATCATTTGAAGGTTTATCTGCAACAAGACTTTCTGTTGTAAGAACCATTGATGCTACGCTTGCAGCGTTTTGCAAAGCACTTCTTGTAACCTTTGTTGGGTCAACAATACCAGCTTCAATCATATTCTGATACTTTTCTTCATACGCGTTAAAGCCTGTTCCTACTTCGCTTTCCTTAATCTTTGCAATAATTACAGAGCCTTCAAGACCTGCATTTGCAGCTATTTGCTTAACGGGCTCTTCCAAAGCCTTAAGAACGATAGTCATACCTGTCTTTTCATCACCAGAAGCCTTTTCAATAATAGCCTCAACAGCAGGGATAGCGTTAACAAATGCTGTACCACCGCCGGCAACTACACCTTCTTCAACAGCAGCCTTTGTAGCAGCCAAAGCGTCTTCAATTCTTAATTTCTTTTCTTTCATTTCAGTTTCAGTTGCAGCACCAACCTTAATTACTGCTACACCGCCTGAAAGCTTAGCAAGACGTTCCTGAAGCTTTTCTCTGTCAAATTCAGATGAACTTGCTTCGTATTCAGACTTAATCTGTGATACTCTTGCTTTAATAGCATCCTTATCGCCGGAACCGTCAACGATAATTGTATTTTCCTTGCCTACAACAACCTGTCTTGCACGACCAAGCTGTGTAATCTGTGTTTCCTTAAGGTCAAGAGCCAATTCCTCGGAAATAACTTCGCCGCCTGTAAGGATTGCGATATCCTGAAGCATAGCTTTTCTTCTGTCACCAAAGCCAGGAGCCTTAACAGCAACTGCTGTAAATGTGCCACGTAGCTTGTTAACAACCAATGTAGCCAATGCTTCTCCTTCTATATCTTCCGCTATAATCAAAAGCTTTTTGCCCTGCTGAACAATCTGCTCCAAAATTGGAAGAATATCCTGGATATTAGTGATTTTCTTATCTGTAATTAAAATATATGGGTCATCAAGAACAGCTTCCATCTTTTCAGAATCAGTTGCCATATAAGGTGAAATATAGCCTCTGTCAAACTGCATACCTTCAACAACTTCGCTATATGTTTCAGCAGTTTTGCCCTCTTCCAAAGTAATAACGCCGTCGCTTGAAACCTTTTCCATAGCGTCTGCAATCAAATTACCAACAAATTCGTCAGCGGCAGAAACTGATGCAACCTGTGCAATATCCTTTTTGCCATCAACCTTTTTGCTGTTTGATTTAATTGCTTCAACAGCTGTTTCAACAGCCTTTGCAATACCCTTTTTAACAATCATAGGGTTAGCACCTGCTGCAACATTTTTTAGACCTTCTCTGATTAACGCCTGTGCCAAAAGTGTAGCTGTTGTTGTACCGTCACCTGCAACGTCGTTTGTTTTTGTTGCAACTTCCTTTACAAGCTGTGCACCCATATTTTCAAATGGGTCATCAAGCTCAATTTCCTTAGCAATTGTTACACCATCATTTGTAATAAGAGGTGCACCAAATTTTTTGTCCAACACAACATTTCTGCCCTTAGGACCAAGTGTAATCTTTACGGTATCAGCAAGCTTGTTAACACCGCGTTCCAAAGCTTTTCTGGCTTCTTCTCCATATAAAATATCCTTTGCCATTTTTATAAACCTCCCAATTATTCAACCTTTGCCAAAATATCTTTCTGGCTTAAGATGATATATTCATTACCGTCAATTTTAACTTCTGTACCTGCGTATTTGCTCATAAGTACTTTGTCACCTACTGCAACTTCCATAGGAATAACCTTACCATCTTCAACAAGACCAGGGCCTACTGCAACAACCTCTGCCATCTGGGGCTTTTCCTTTGCAGTGCCTGCTAAAATAATACCGCTTTTTGTTGTGTCTTCACACTCAAGCATTTTTATTACCACTCTGTCACCTAAAGGTTTAATATTCATAATTTTATACCTCCTGTATAATTATACCTTTTTTATTGTTAGCACTCACACCTTTTGAGTGCTAACAGATAATATATTACTACCCTTTCCGTTTTATATCAATCAGTAAATTTTGAATTTATTTTGATTTTTCTTTTGTTTTCTCTCG
>JAZSKK010000019.1:0-5889 GCA_045534795.1 Clostridia bacterium
ATATTAATCCTCTTTTCCAAGTGTCTTGTTTGCAATAAAATTTGCAAGAACAACTGCAGATATACCTGAAATAAGCTTGCCGACTATCATTGGAACAATCATAGTTGAATTAAAGCCTGCAGTAAATCCAAGATGGTCACCAAATACAAATGCCGCAGATACTGCAAATGCAAAATTAATAATTTTACCCTTTGCATCCATATCCTTTACCATCTGAAACATTGGTATTGAATTTGCAAGGCTTGCAACAATCCCCGCTGCAGCAACATCATTAATACCCACAAGCTTACCAAGCTTCATAAGAGGTTTTTTAAACACCTTTGTAATTATTAGTACAAGAGGAAAAGCTCCTGCCAAAACTATTGCAATATCTGCAACAATTTCAAACCCTTCAGAGATTGGATTCATACCAGGTATAATAACAATACCTGTAAGAGCTTCCACAATACCTGAAATAAGCCCAACAGTAATAACTGCAATAATAAATTTACCAAACCATGTGAAGCCCTTAATCATTGCATTTTCAAACTTCCAAAGACCAAGAGCAATTAAAACAGCAATTATCACAATGGGAATAAGGTTACGCACAATCATCATTAATGGAAATCCTGCAACCAATCCACCTGCAAATGAGCCGATTGGTATGGTAATTACCCCTGCAAGCACGCCTGTCGCAAGGTATTTACGGTCTGCTGGCTGAATAATACCTAATGCAACAGGTATTGTAAAGACTATTGTTACACCCATCATTGAGCCTACAATGAGTCCACCAAACAGCCCTGCATCAGTATTTGTTGCCAATTCCTGTGCCAGGGAAGCACCTCCCATATCATTAGCAAGTATAGTACCTGCAAACATTGCAGGGTCGGCACCCAAAAAATTGTATGCAGGAACAATAAAGGGCTTTAGCAAATCCGCAATTACAGGTGCAAGGGCAATAATACCAACCATGGAAAGGGCAAGAGAACCTATTGCCATAATACCCTCCTCAAATTGCTCACCTAATCCGAATTTGTTGCCAATTATTCGGTCTATCGCCCCAAGCACGGCAAAAACAACCATAAGATAAATTATTATTCTATCAATGCTCATAGTATTTCCTCACTTTCAAGAGAATCTATAATACCCACTATTGCCGCATCTATGGGAGCATTTTTTGACAAATGAGCAGAGCTGCCATAACAAAGCAGAACACAATCACCTACACCTGCCCCAACTTCATCTGCTGCAACAATCAAATTTCGTTTTGTCTGTACAAGCATAAGCTTACAGCCATTTAATCTGTCATCCTTTTTAGTTGCCCACACACTACCCTTTACTGTTCCTATAATCATCTTTTGTCATCCTTATGTTATCTATTTCCTTTTGATTACTTATGCCGAAGCTTTGTCACGTTCTTCTGTAAACAGAATACATCTGAAATATGGCTCTGTCCTTAATTTCTTTATATTGCAGTCCATTATTCAAAACATAGATTGGTTTATTATTCAAAACAGCTTTGGCAAAATCATCATCCATGCCCAATGCCCATTTTGCAATTAAGGTACATGACATATATGAAACCAAAAGAACATCGTAATTATCATATTTTGAAACCAGGCACATATTATCGCAAAGGCAATTTGTATTACCTATTACTGCTACCCTTATCATTTTACAATAATACCTATTGTGTCAGCAGTGAATCCGCAGGCGTTTGCTTCATCATAATCTATATGCACTGAGGTTGCAAAATCCTTGCTTATTCTGGCACAAATGTCATCAAAAATAAGTGGTCTGTTTGCAAAGACCTTAATTTTTAAAATATCATTATCATTTATATTAAACTTTTTTGCATCATCAGGAGTTATGTGAATATGACGTCTTGCTACAATAACGCCTTCAGTCAGATTTATTGAGGTACTGCCGTTTGAAATAACACATCCTGGCGTATCCGCAATATCTCCGCTTAATCTCACAGGTGCGTTTATGCCAAGCTGTCTTGCATCTGTAAGGGATACCTCTACCTGTGTATTTTTTCTGCATGGACCTAAAATTGCAACATTCCTTATTGTTCCCTTAGGTCCCGTTATATCCACACGCTCCTCATAGGCATACTGCCCTGGTTGAGAAAGCTCCTTTTTAATTTTAAACTGATAATTTTTGCCAAAAAGTATGTCTGCATCCTCCTGTGAAAGATGAACGTGACGTCCTGACGCCTCTACCATAACTGAAAGCTTTGACTTTATTTCTTCAACTATACTATTTATTAATCTGTCTATATTAATCATTCCTTTTTGTACAAGCCTGCTATAAACCTACACATCATAATCCAAAAAACTGATGATAATCTGTTAAGTGCTTGTATAATATCATCTCTGCATACATTTTTATCTGCATCCTTAAATGCGTCATAAGCCACAAGCTCTGTCTTTCTTGAAAGAGTACGCAAAACATTTAGGTTTGCAACAATTTCGCCCTGCTTATAGGATGGCAGAAAGTGGCTTATCCCATAGTGCTTTGTGGAATGGTGTGAATGCTCTCTCATTTGTTCTGCATTAAGCCCTATAAGTGTAAAGTCATCAAGCTTTTCACCTGTAATTTCAAACCTTATAAGCTTACGAACAAGTAATATAATCTCCTCCAAATCGGAAACAATACTTTTATATCCCTCTTTTTCTGCCACAATCTGCGCCAAAATAATTCTTGATTCCAGATAATCCAATGCTCCACGGTATTTAATAACAGGATGGTCCTTAAAAACAAGAGTATTACCCTTAAGATGAGTCATATATTCAGGCTTGTTCATAAGCACACCGCCAAATACCGTATTATATTCCTTTGTCTCACTATTTAGTTTTGCACCACGTTCCACACGAATATTTTTATCGTGCAGAAACTCTATTGCAGAAGGTGTAAACAGCTGTTTTTCATTTACCTTTATTGTACCATTTGGCTTTATTACACCTTCATTTATTAATTTTTTAATATAAGATTCGTTTATAAGTTCCATTTTAAACCACCAATTATTTTGATGAATGTGGCAAGATATTATCTACCTCTGAATGAGGTCTTGGAATAACGTGTACTGCAACAAGCTCGCCTACTCGTTCTGCTGCCGATGCACCTGCATCTGTTGCCGCCTTTACAGCACCAACGTCACCACGCACCATAACTGTTACAAGACCGCTTCCGATATGCTCCTTACCTACCAAAGCAACATTTGCGGCCTTAACCATTGCATCTGCCGCTTCAATAGCACCCACAAGTCCCTTTGTTTCTACCATACCTAATGAATTTGTATTAGCCATTTTTATTACCTCCTGTTTTTTTATTAGTATTTACTCATAATTTTAATTATATTAATTTTTTCATTACAGAATTTACAATATATTCCACCATTTCTGCTGATACACAAGTGTTTGTGTCTTTTTGGCGTATTTCATTTATTTCACGTACACCAAAGGCTACTCTTTTGATATTAATTAAATCAAGTGGTCCGATATTATTGGAGCTTGAGCTACCGCCTTCTGCACCACAGCCAAGTGTAAGAGCAGGGAAAAGATTGGTTGTACCACCAACACCGCCTAAAGAACCTGAAGAATTAACCATAATACGCGACGCAGGAATAACCTGAGCAAATCTGTCAACTAAATCCATATCATCACAATGCATCATAAAGCTATGCCCAACACCTTCAAAGCTTAAAATATCTACACACTTTGACAACGCCTTATCAACATTTTCCTCTACATACAATGCAAGGACAGGTGATAATTTTTCCTGTGAATATGGTGCATTAACGCCCACTGAAGTTTCCCTTGCTATTAAAACCTTTGTGTCAGAAGGTACATTATCAAGCCCCGCTAATTTTGCGATATAATCTGCAGGCTTTCCTACAATGTCCGCATTCATTTTACCGTTTTTAAAAAGATGTTTTTCAACCTTTTTAGATTCGTTACTGTCCATAAGATATGCACCGTTTGATTTAAGTGCAGACAACACGCTGTTTTCC
Source organism: Clostridia bacterium (assembly GCA_045534795.1). Classification (GTDB taxonomy): domain Bacteria; phylum Bacillota; class Clostridia; order Monoglobales; family Firm-18; genus CAZNKU01. The sequence goes on from JAZSKK010000019.1 coordinate 3,995, forward strand.
ATTGCTTTTTCAATGACAATGGATTGCTCTGATGCACAGATTGTACCATTATCAAAGGTTTTGGAATCAATAATTCTCTTAATCGACAAATTTACATCTGCCGTTTTATCAATAAAGGCGGGTCCGTTACCTGCACCCACACCAATGGCGGGTGTACCTGACGAATAAGCTGACCTAACCATACCAGGACCGCCTGTTGCTAGTATAAGGTTGGTGTATTTATGCTTCATAAGTTCGCTTGTTGCCTGCATTGTAGGAATGCTTATACAGGATATTGCACCATCAGGCATCCCTGCGTCCATTCCTGCTTTAGAAACAATCTTTACAGTTTCCAATATACAGTTTAACGCCTTGGGGTGTGGTGAAAAAACTATTGGATTGCCACTTTTTATTGCAATTAGTGATTTATAGATAATTGTAGATGTGGGGTTTGTAGATGGTATAAGCCCCGCTATTACACCGACAGGACAGGCATATTCCCTTATTTTATTCTTTTCATCAATTCCCACAAGTCCTACTGTTTTTAAATCCTTTATGGCTTCATATACTCTTTGAGATGCAAACAGGTTTTTGATTTTTTTATCCTGCCATTTACCAAAGCCTGTTTCTTCCGCAGCCAGCTTTGCAAAATGTTCTGCTTTTTGTGACGCTGCGTCAGATATTGCTTTTACTATTTTATCAATTTGCTGCTGATTTAATTTTTTCAATTTCTTTTTTGCTTCATTTGCTTTATACAGTAAATTGCGTACTTGTTGTATGGAGGCAAGGTCTTTATCCGTCAATTCCATTGTCTTCCTCCTTTTTTGGAACATTTGTCATTATTGTTGTAATAAGTTCATCCTTTTTGGCAGTTTTTAAAAACTGCTCGTCTGTTTTAATTTCCATAGCATTAATCAAATTTTTTAAATCCGCATTTGTACGCATACGAAGTTCATCTTCGGTAAGCTCATTTGATTTTTTTGCATCCGAATTTTCTTTTTTCAAATCCATTTTTATAATACCGTTCATAAGCTGGGTGTCATACCTTGGTATTACGTGGGTTGACCTTAAAACACCTATCCTCTTTGCCTCTTCTCCTCCGCTATCGACGGCAGAACGTATTGCTGCAACATCTCCTGTAAGTTGTACTGTCATAATACCGCTGCCAACTTTTGTTATAGTAGTAAGATGCACCTCTGCTGACTTTAGTGCCGCGTCTGCAGCGGCTATTGCCGTAGGGTAACCTATAACCTCTATAAGCCCTAACGCCTGTGACAAATCATTCATAGTACTTATTCACCTCCGCAACATTTTCAACAGCCTGAGCAAAAGCCATACAGGCTGCATAGCAGGCTGACTGTGAGCCTGTGAGCAAGGCACCGCCATAATTTGTTTCACTTGGTGGATTAAACATTGACACCAATTTTACATCTGCTGCCTTAAGTGCCGCATCAAGCCCATAAACTGCCTCTAAAGGCGGTGCAATAAGATAAGCAAGAGGCTCACCCTCTTCAACGCCTGCAACCTTTGAAAGATAAGTGCCTGTGCGTGAAACAGTATGTGCATAATAGTTTATTGAATCATCATCATTTGCACTGATAAAGCAATCACCCTCTGCAAAATAATGCTCCACTGCCTTAATACCGCTGCGTACTTCTGCAGGGCTTGTACCACCTAAAATACCTATAACCTCTCCTGCAAGCTTAGTAGATGCATTTCCAGCACCTGCGTACATTGACCTTGCATATACCACATTAACCTCTGATGCCTTTGTTGCCTCATCAAGTGCTGTATATAAAACATCATCGGAATCCGCAGTTACTATACCGATACATTTATATTTTTCATCAATTTCAAGCCCTCTAATAAGCTCTGTACTTAAATTTGCAATTACTCTTATTCCCAGAATATTTGCC
>JAZSKK010000118.1:0-3491 GCA_045534795.1 Clostridia bacterium
AACAAAAGCATAATTCCCCATTCTCTTTGAAGAATTAAAAAGCCAAGATAAGAATATGCACAAAACATTATTACAAATCTTTCATTTATTCTTTTCCATAACTTCTTTTCTTTAAAAGGGTAATAACACGCAAGAAAAAAAACAAAGAATAATTTAATAATTTCCGACGGTTGTATATTAAATCGTACTATTGTAATCCAGTTCCTTGCACCATTAATAGTTGTTCCAAAGGCAAGCGTAAAAATAAACAGGCCTATACCAACAAAATAATATACCCATTTAAGGTTTGATAAAAACTTCATATACCTATAACAAAAGAAGGTTACATAAAAAGCAACAAGGGATATAAGGTACCAAAGCACCTGCTTCATACCCTTGTCATAATTTATTCTGCAAATCATAACTACTCCTAATGTAACCAGAAGGTAAACAATCAGGAAAAGGTAAGTATCTCCCATTCTGCCATAATAAATAGAAGCATAGGTTGTAACCGAAAGTGCCAGTAATATACAGCCTGTGTACAATATTGTATAATCATCGGGGTTAACATATCTATGCAATAGCCAAAAGGCAATTATATTTATTAAAATAAGCAAAAAAACAGGGTTTTTAAGTGAATATACCTTCATTACAACACCACCATAAATTCCATTTGCCCTATTCTGATTCTGTCGCCGTTATCTAAAATAAGCTCGGTTTTTTTCATCTTCTTACCATTGATGTACGTACCGTTTGTGCTTCCCATATCGGAAATATGCCATTCTTCATCTTCATACCACAGCTTGACATGGTGACCTGAAAGATAAAAGTCGTCTATCTGTATTGTGCAATCGTTACTTCTGCCTATAATTATTAATTCATTTGTCATAGGATAAAATTGCTTTACATCAAAATACAGTGTACTCAAATCATTCAAAAGCTCAAGATATGCACAGTTTTTTGGTGCCATACGATTTCTACGAACATTCATATTTCTGATATCAAGATATATCATCCGTATTATTGCAAAAATAAATATGTATATAATTGTTATAAAAATATACCTCATTAAAGAAGTAAGTATAACAAACAAGTCCATATCCTTCCTCCAAATGTCAAGAGCCCGCAACACACGGGCCCAAAAATATTACTTATAGCTATTGTACAAGCTTTCATTAACAATTATTTTCTTCTCGGTTTTCCAGCCATTTATGACGTCTGTAAACAATTCCGTCTTAAGCATTAATGTCAGGGTATCCTTTGAAATTTCATACATTTCCTCATCATTTTCATATCTTTTTATAATATGATATCCATAGATAGTTTCTATCGGTTCGCTTATTTCGCCAACCTCCAAATCCAAGGATGTCTCTTCAAATTCAGCAATCATTGCAGAATACTGGTTGCCATCAGATGAAAGTGTGTAGCCATTACCGACATAATAGAACACGTGCTGGTCCTCAGTAAATTCTGACACAAGAGTATCAAAATCCATTCCGTCTGCAATTAAACCTTGTACATACTCTACTTCTTCCTTTGACTGGGCAATTTCTTCCTCAGAAAGCGGAGCCCCTGTACTTAAATCCACAGTTGAAATTAAAATATGCTTAACCTTAGCCACATCTTTTTTATAATATTCTGCAACACTGGATTCTTCAACCTCTACAAATTTGTCAACAAGGTGGTTACGATAGCACAAAGCTTCAAGCATATAGTCAAACTGGTCCTCTGTAACACCGTAATTTTTAAGTTCATCCAAAAATGCAGATTTACTTCCGTAAGAATTTATCCACTGTGTTTTAATAGCAGACATACTTTTAATATCATCATTTGTAAGAGATATATTATTTTCATCAGCCTTTTGCATTACAATCTTATCCTCAACGGCAGATTGCAAAGCACGTTCTCTCACATATTCAAGTGCAGACTTACCTTCATATTGAAGATTTTCCCATTCCTGCTCACCAAGTCCGCTTTGAATTTGTGCCTTAAGCTGAGTAAAATAATATTCAAAATATCCTTTTTCAATGTCTTCACCATCTACTGTTGCAACAGAATTGTTACTGCAACCAACAAAAGTCAGCAAAATGGCACAGCATATTATTAAAGAAAGTATCTTCTTTAGCATATATCACACCTCCACAAGGATTAATCAAATAACTTTTATAGTTTAATTATACCCTATTTTTCATTCAGTTTCAATGTTTTAAACGAAAGTAACACAATCTTAATATTTTTAATCAAGTCTTTTCCGTTACATCTGACTGTAAGATAAGGGTTACTTGTGGGTGAAAAAAGAATCATATCCTTAAGTTCTTCTATAAGCTTTGCAACAGCAGAAATATCCAACTTTCTTTCTGAATCGAATACAAGCACCACATTTTTTTCCTTTTGCTTTATCTCCGATATTCCGCATTCCGACGCTATCTCACGAATCAATGATATTTCAATAAGATTTTCCACACTTTCCGGCACAGCACCGTATCTGTCCTCTATTTCACCATACACATCATAGGCATCTTCCTGACTATATATCATAGATATTTTTTTATACATTTCTATTCTATAATTTTCGCCTTTATATAATCCTTTGGAATAAAAGCACTTATATTCAGCGAAACAGCGGTTTCAGAACGTTCCTCAAGCTCTATGCCTCTTACGTCGGCTACTGCTTCTTCAAGTAGTTTGCAATACATATCATAGCCCACACTATCCATAAATCCGTGCTGTTGAGCACCTATCAGGTTGCCTGCACCACGTATTTCCAAATCACGTAATGCAATTTTAAAACCGCTTCCAAATTCCGTAAAGTCTTTAATAGCACGTAATCTTTTGTTAGCAATTTCAGACAAAACCTTATCAGGCTTGTAGAACAAATACGCATACGCAAGACGATTGGACCGTCCAACACGTCCTCTTAACTGATACAACTGAGAAAGCCCCATTTTATCAGCATCTTCAACAATTATAGTATTGGCATTTGCAATATCAAGCCCTGTTTCAATAATAGTTGTACATACTAAAACATCAATTTCTTTATCTATAACCTGCTGCATAATTTTTTCAAGCTCTCGTTCTGACATTTTACCATGAGCATAGGCAACACGGATATGTGGTGAAAATGTGCTTATTTTCCGGGCGGTGCTTTCTATATTATCAGTACGGTTATGAAGATAATATACCTGACCACCCCGTGAAACCTCACGCATAACAGCTTCTTTGATAATATCAGTATTATATTCCATTACATAGGTAGATACGGGATATCTGTCCTTTGGAGGATTTTCAAGGACACTCATATCACGGATACCAACCATACTCATGTGTAATGTACGGGGTATAGGTGTGGCGGAAAGGGTGAGTACATCTACATTTGTTTTAAGTTCCTTTAACCTTTCCTTATGCCCTACTCCAAAGCGTTGTTCTTCATCTATTATAAGCAAACCCAGCTTTTTAAACTGAATGTCCTTTTGAATAATCCGGTGAGTGCCTATTAAAACATCAATTTCTCC
>JAZSKK010000021.1:0-1604 GCA_045534795.1 Clostridia bacterium
ACTGGAAATTAGCACATAAACACCTGCGTTCTGGCTTTTTTCGCCCAGTTGTTGCCAAAGCAGCACCATACAAATTGGCAAGGTGTCTTGACAAAGCTTTACTGTCCTCAAAGCCAGGGCATCCACGGCGTATAACCATAGAAAGCAAAGAGTTTATTGTACATTCTTCCCTTGTAAGGGGTCTGTGAATATATATACCCAAGGTTGTTGTTTTAAACTTTTTAGTAGGAATATAGTACAGATTGATATTTTCCTTAATACTTATTTCAACAGGTTTCATAAAAACACATCCTTTTCAAACAAAAAGTCCGAAGATAAATCATCGGACTTTAAGAAGTTTATTATTTTTTTCTTTTTCCGTTAAGCGAGTAATATCTGATGAAATATACCACAAATTCAGCAACCAGGGCAATACCCAAAAGCGGGAACAAAGCAAGTATAACCTTGTATGTACCTGTAAATTTGCTCATAAACGGTAATACATTCTGCAGATAATAAGGAATTTTTTCAACACCAACATACCAAAACATAACAAGTGATGATACATAACAGTATATTGAAGTAGTCTTTAGAATATCTTTATTACTTATTTTGTACATAATTGTTGAAAATATACCAAGTGCAAGACAAATTACAAATAATGCCCACGCAACAAATTTAGTCGCCGTATATGCAGACAAACCATATTTGAATGCACCCAATGCATTAAATGCAAATATTGTAATTACACATATTGTAAGGGTATATGCAAATTGAAGAAGAAAATCATTTATAATCTTTTCATTCTGTTTTGCAATAGAAGCCCTTTCAGGTCTGTTAAATTGTTTTTTTGACTTTGCTCTTGACATTATATTTAACACTCCTTTAAATTATCACAATTCATCATTTTCATACATTATTATAGGTAATACCGCGGAAGCAGCAGTTTCAGTACGTAATATCCTCTTGCCCAATGTAACTGTTTTTATACCTGCATTCCTTGCAGCCTCAATCTCTTTTAAATCAAAGCCACCCTCAGGGCCGATAAAAACTGAAACAGTTTTGTATTCAGCAGATTTAAGAACACTCTTTAGGGAAACCTCTTCCTCACATTCATAAGGCATAAGTGCAAGGTCATATTCCTTCATTTGTTTTACGGCCTCATCAAAGGATATGGCAGGTAAAACATCAGGGATTATTCCTCTGCCGCATTGTTTTGCCGCAGATTCCGCAACCTTTGACCACCTTTCAGTCTTATCGGAAGGTTTTACTACACATCGTTTTGTATATACAGGAACAATGCATTTAACACCAAGCTCCGTATTCTTTTGAATTATATATTCCATCTTTCCCTGTTTAGGTAATGCCTGATACAATATAACATCAACACAAGGTTCCGCATCACACACATACTTGCCTTTAATTTCAGCAACAACCTCTGTTTTTGACACCGAGGTTATGATTGCATCATAATCATTACCTTCACCGTCACATACAATTACACTGTCACCCTCAGACATACGTAGAACCATGGAAATATGTCAAACATCTTCACCAACTATTTTAAGTTCATTATCGTAAATATAATCGTTTTTTGTAAAAAACTTGGGCATAATAAAAAACCT
>JAZSKK010000159.1:0-14647 GCA_045534795.1 Clostridia bacterium
TTTACCTATTTTACCATATATATGCAAATTTTACTATAATAAAAATAAAATTTTTACAAAAAAATTAAAAAGGCGTATCGCAAAAAGCGAAACGCCAATTCAATTTCGTATTAAAGTCTTTCTTTAACCTTAGCAGCCTTACCAACTCTATCGCGTACTTAGTATACTTTAACAGGCCGAACTTTACCTTTACGAATAACATCAATATGGTCAATGTTAGGAGAGTTAACAAGGAATGTTTTTTCTACACCTACGCCATATGATACTCTGCGTACTGTGAAAGTTTCAGCAATACCACCATGCTTTTTAGCAATGATTGTACCTTCAAACATCTGAACTCTTTCTCTTGTACCTTCTTTTACCTTGATGTGCACATGAACAGTGTCACCAACGTTTAGCTGTGGCAAGTCAGTACGAAGCTGTTCCTTACCGATTTCGTTCAAGATATTCATCGATATATCTTCCTTTCTTCATAGACATTCATGCATACTTTCTGTATACAGAGGACTATCCGTTTTAAACCGCATTATATTTTAACACACATTTTTTTAAAATGCAAGTACTTTTTTAAAATTATTTCAAAAATTCTGCCATCATCATTTCAAGTGCCGTATAACCATCTATTTTGCCTGCTTTTACCTGCAAGTCATATTGGGCACAAAGTTCCATGCCCATACGCAGTTTTTCCTTTGAATAGCGTTTTGATTCAGCATTCAGCCTGGCTGCAAGCCACTTTCTGTTTGGAGCAAGGTAATCTGCTCCATTTTTTCCCTCTTCACCCAAAAGCTTAAACATCAGAAGGTCCGCAAGCTGTTTATAGACAGTTATAAAAATAACTATTGGTTGTTCCTTATTAATCTTAAATCCGTTTAATATTGTATATGCACTTTCCGCATTACCGCAAAGTAAATGGTCTGACATCTCAAAAATTTTATACTCAACAGGAACCTTTACAAGCTCATCAATCATTTTGCGGGTTATTGTGGATTCCTCGGTGGATGCAACAAGCTTTTCACATTCAACAGACAGCTTTTCCAAGGACCTTTCGCACAGATTAATCAAATATTCCATATCCGCAGGATTCATTTGTTTGCCTTTAAGAGCAAATTGTCTTGTAACCCATGCACGCAGGTCTGCAACAGTTTGCCTTTTAAAATCTACACATTCACCCTTTTTATTAATTATCTCCACCAATGCTTTTTTTAATTTGGCGGCTTCATCCTCTACAATAATAACCACCGCATAATCAGGTATATTTTCAAAAATTTCTCCAAGAGGCTTTTGATAATCCTTAAGCTTAACGAACTTTATATTTTTAAGCACAACAACCTTTTTATCCGCCATTGTAGGGTATGATTCCAAGTCATTTACAAAGGATTCAAAATCTTCGTTATCCTCATTATAATAGCTGTAATTAAATTCTCTCAGCCCATCTCCCAATGCAATATCAGTAATCTTTTTCACATACATATCTACAAGATATTTTTCTTCACCGCAAAAGAAGTAAATATTTTTAAGTTCTCCCTGCTTTAAAAGTTGTTTAAGCTTTGTTACGTTAATCAAATTATCACCGCCAATCAATACACAAGCATAGGTTGGAGCATTATGCTCCTGTACGTCTGTGATGTTATATATGTATTTCCATCTTCCAGAGGGATTTTTATAAGGTCATCCTCAACAGACAATAACAAATACCTCATATCGTCAATAACCGTAAATTTAAACCCTGCATTATCCACATAAAAGGTATAATCATCTTGATTATAATATAAAACTCTGGAATTTTCAAGTTGTAAATTACTGTTTTTCATACTGTTCGGCACAAGTATTGTCTTAACATGACATTTGGCACACAAATTCTCAATGTCCGAATATCTGTCCGAATCATCATCGGTTATCAACACGAGATATACTTCATCGATTCCCGTCTTAACCGCATAGTCAGTACCTTTATAACCACAGTCCACAAGAATTTCCAAACCATTTTCCGTAATAATATGTTCCATATTAAAAGAGCCGTTATCTATAACCTTAAGTTCGTATTTTTTAATGTTAATGTTGTTATACGCAAAAATAGTTAATCCAACCACAAGGGCTAAAAACAGCAAAAACAGCATCTCATCAATTTTATAATCATCCACAAAGAAATATACTGCACAGCAGATAAGATAAAATAAAACAAATTGCAACAGGTTAGGAGAGGGTAGGGTAATGTGCAAAAAGTCAAAGGATGCAAAGAATAATGCAACATTAACCACAAAAGACGCAAAAGCCCCTGCAATAAAACCAAACAAAGGAATTATACAGCCTATGTAGCCAAATAAAATTATAACAGGAACAACGGCAACAACAATAAGATTTACCAATACACATTCCAGGGAAACAGTATTATAATAATAAACTGCAATAGGCATTACAAACAACATTGCTATAACAGGCACAGCAACAACCTTGTGTTTAAAATGTTCCGTATATAAAACAATACCCAAAGTTACTGTAAAAGACAACTGAAATCCCACATCTACAGCATAGTACGGATTTATAATGCATATCATAACGCCGGCTATCATCAGATTCATAACTCCGTCACTGCGTTTCTTTATACTGAACAACGTGTGGCTTATAACTGCCATTATACCTGCACGAAGTATTGACGCCCTCTCCCCAATAATCACCGTATATAATATTACAAGGGATAAAATAAACAGTATATGAAGAAATTTATTTTTCCGAAGTCTTGTGGAAATCAGTAAAAAGAAGGATAAAAATATCCCCATGTGCAGACCGGATACTGCTACAAGATGGGAAATGCCTGTGAGTCTGAAGCCTTCCCTCACATCATTATCCAGCTTGTCCGTATTACCGGTAAGCAAGGCATTCATAAGTCCTTCTGTCTTGTCATAAAATGTGTAGCCGTTAATTTTGGCAGATATAAATTTTCTTACTCTGCTTCCTGTATTCCATATTGAAAATTTGTCATCATACCCTGTTATTTCAATGGTACGCGGATTAATTTTACCCACAATGTTTTTTAGTGCATAATAAAATCTGTAATCAAAATCACCGTTAAATTGTGCAGCCTCATAGGAGCTAACCTTACCCGTCACCTTTACAAGGGCGTTTTCTTCAACCTCAATATCCGAATATTTATTTACACTCAAAAAATAATCATCCACACTTACAATAAAATTATAGTCACCAACTTCTATAACTTTACCTGTTACAGTAATATCTGTTCCGTATAAGTCAGCCACCTTTGAAAATTTATTGTAATCATAAGCAATACCTGACGATGCACCAACTACAAAAGCCATCATAATTGCAGCCAGATACAAATTGCCCATTGACTTAATTTTAAAAAGTATTATCTTTACAACAAATACCCATCCAAAAACCATCAATCCTATACATATATTAAAAACGCCAAATTTTATTCCGCAAAAGCATCCTAATATAAAGGCCAGACATAAAACGGCAAATATGTGCATACATAAAACCCTCCATAACACACTAATTATACTACTTTCCACAAATTATGCAACAAAAACTTGTTATTTACACAGGCAGAAATTTGTGATAAACTGTAATAAGATAAATTTGAAACGGAGAAATATGATGAAGGACTTTAAACTGCCAATGGATTTTGTTGACAACTACATATTAAAAGCAAAACCCGAATATGTGATGGTATATTTGTATGCATACCGGCATAAGGCAGAAGACAAGTGCCTGAATGTGACTGAATTATCATCCGCCTTAGGGCTTTCAGAAAAAAAAGTAAAGGAAGCCATAGGGTATTGGACAAGCCTGGGCTTTGACATTTTTACTGTCAAAAAATTTCCGCCAAAATATGAAAAGAGCATATATTCAGCAGGGGAAATTGCAAAATTCACCAACAAGAACAAGGAGCTTGCTGTTTTATATGAGGAAACTGAAAAAATTATGAACAAGCCTCTGTCCACAAATGACCAACAGACACTATTCTGGATTTACAATGACCTTGGTATGAGTACATCTATGATTATACTTATACTAAATTACGCAAAAAGCAAGGATAAATGCAAAATGAGATATATTGAAAAAATTGCATTTGAATGGTCGGAAAAAGGTATTTCTACCTTTGAGGATGCGGAAAAATATCTCTCTGACATAGAACGTGCAGACACATACGAATCACGAATAAAAAAACTGTTCGGATTAGAAAGGAATTTTATTTCCACCGAAAAATCAGTTATAGCAGGATGGTGCAATGAATTAAAGCCTACCAAGGATGAATTGATACGCGCCTATGAAATATGTATTGAACGAACAGGCAAATTTTCTGCAAAATATATTAATGCAATACTTATTAACTGGAAAGCGGAAAAAAAATCAAAGCCTAAAACCAATGGTAGTATTCCTACCCCAAAGGCAACAAAATTCAACAATTTTGAGTCCAGAAGTAATATTGATTACAAAAAACTGGAAATGGATGCATTAAAGAAAAAGATATCAAAAATCAAAGCGGGTGAAAAATAATGACAAATTTCAAAAGCGATTTGCATAACGAAATAATGCGAGAATACGATGCCATACGCACAAAAAACGAGGCTGCTCACAAAAATACAAAGGAACAGATATACAGCCACCTTCCAAGGATAAAAGAAATTGACGAAAAGCTTTCCAAAGTATCACTGAATGCTTGTAAAATGCTGCTTGGCAACGCCGCCAACCACGATGAGATTATAAATAAATTGCGAAATGATACTGAAGCACTTACCAATGAAAAAAACGAAATATTAAAGTCTGCGGGCTTTCCGTTAAACTGTATGGACGAAATATATAATTGTCCTATATGCAAGGACAAGGGCAGCTATGACAACAAATGGTGTGAGTGCTATTACGAAAAAATGCAAAAGCTTATGCATAAAAATTCAAATATAAACGCAGATAATATGCACAGCTTCAGCAAATATAATCTTTCACTTTATTCCGATGTTATTGATAGTGAATATGGTATTTCACCACGTGATAATGCAAAAAACAATTATGAAATTGCAATCAGATATGCAGATTTTGATGAAGATATATCAAGACAGCTATTGTTTTATGGAAATACAGGGCTTGGAAAAACCTTTACATCAGAATGTATAGCCACAGAATTTATTAAAAAAGGCAAGGATGTTTTCTATACATCAGCACCAAGGCTGTTCAGTATATTTGAAGACTATAAATTCGGCAGAAACACTTCTGCCGAGGCAAAGCAGATTATAGACTATATTTCAACAGTAGATTTGCTTATAATAGATGACCTTGGTACAGAATTCCGCACCCAATATATTGACAGTATTTTGTTTGATATTATTAATACACGAACACATGAAAATCAGTATATGATTATAAGCACTAACCTTACACCATCACAGCTTGAAACAACATATTCAGAAAGAATTTCCTCAAGAATACTGGGTAATTTTGAAATTATGCTGTTTTTGGGAAATGATTTAAGATTAAATAAGTAAAACAAAAGCGTATCGATAAACCGATACGCTTTAATTTATGAATTATTATACCAAGCCCTGTGCCTTCATAGCTTCTGCTACCTTTAAGAAACCTGCAATATTAGCACCTGCAACAAAATTTCCTGCCATACCATATTCTTCAGCAGCATTTCTTGTATTCTTATAAATATTAACCATAATGCCGTGCAACTTTTCATCTACTTCTTCAAAAGTCCAGCTGTATCTCATACTGTTCTGTGACATTTCAAGGGCTGATGTTGCAACACCGCCTGCATTTGCAGCTTTTGCAGGGCCAAACAACAAGCCTGCATTCTGGAACGCAGCGATAGCTTCAGGTGTAGAAGGCATATTAGCACCCTCTGCAACTGCATAACAACCGTTAGCAATAAGCTTTTTAGCTGATTCTTCGTTAATTTCGTTCTGTGTAGCACATGGCAATGCAATATCACATTTGATACCCCAAATACCTGAACAACCTTCATGATATTCAGCATTTGGATGAGTTTCAACATATTCTTTAATTCTTGCTCTCTTAACTTCCTTAATTTCCTTAACAGCATCAAGGTCAATGCCATTAGGGTCATAAACATAGCCGTTGGAATCACTCATTGCAACAACCTTTGCACCAAATGTTTTAGCCTTTTCACAAGCGTAAATAGCAACATTACCTGAACCTGAAATAACTACTGTTGCATCCTTGAATGACTTGCCTGCTTCCTTAAGCATTTCATCTATAACATAGCATAGCCCATATCCTGTAGCCTGTGTACGAGCCAATGAACCGCCGTATGTCAAGCCTTTACCTGTCAATACGCCTGAATATTCGTCACGAAGTCTCTTGTACTGACCAAACATATAACCGATTTCACGTGCACCAACACCAATATCACCGGCAGGAACGTCAGTATCAGGACCAATGTATTTACTAAGCTCTGTCATAAAGCTCTGGCAAAATCTCATAACTTCCTTATCTGATTTACCCTTAGGGTCAAAGTCGGAACCACCTTTACCTCCGCCAATAGGCAAACCTGTCAAAGAGTTTTTGAAAACCTGTTCAAAGCCCAAAAACTTAATAATACCTGTGTAAACTGATGGATGGAATCTGATACCGCCCTTATATGGACCGATAGGACTGTTAAACTGTACACGGAAATCTCGATTAATCTGTGCTTTTCCATTATCATCTATCCATGGAACTCTGAAATATATAACTCTTTCAGGCTCAACAATACTTTCGATAACACCTGTTTCAATATATTCAGGATGTGCCTCGATAACAGGCTCCAATGATTCAAGTACTTCACGTACTGCCTGATGGAATTCAGGTTCAGCAGGATTACGCTTTATAACTGTTTCCATCAAATTTTCCAAATATGCATTTTTAAACATTTATATTCCTCCATTCTATTATATAAAATATTGTACACCCATTTTTTTCGTTTTTCAATACATAATTATTGAATTCATTTAATTTTTACCACTTAAACAGAAATTTTTAAATTTTTTTATTCATTTTGTTTAATTTTTATACAAGAAAAGGCAGAATATTCTGCCTTTTTACTTCCCCAAATTATTACTCGGTAGGATTTTCCCAGTTATGCCACACATTCTGAACATCATCGCTATCCTCAAGATGTTCAATAAGCTTATTCATCATAAGTATATCGTGTTCGTCTGAAAGTGCAGTTTCTGTCTGAGGAACATACTGTGCTTCAGCCTGTGCTATAGTATAGCCCATACCCTCCAAAGCTTCACTTACATTTGAAACATTATTAGGGTCAGTTGTAATTTCAAAGCCATCTTCATTTGATTCAACATCGTCGGCTCCTGCCTCCAATGCATCCATCATAACCTGTTCTTCATCTAAAGAACCATCATTTTCAATAAGGATTATACCTTTTTTATCAAACATAAACATAACACAACCGCTTGTGCCAAGATTTCCGCCGAATTTATCAAAATAATGACGCATATCTGCAGCAGTTCTGTTTTTGTTATCTGTAAGAGTTTCTACAATTACAGCAACGCCATTAGGTCCGTAACCTTCGTATACATTTTCTTCATAATTGTTTGCATTACCCTCGCCTGAAGCCTTTTTAATACTACGCATAATGGTATCATTAGGCATATTATTTGACTTACATTTTGCAATAACATCTTTAAGTCTTGAGTTAATTGTAGGGTCGGGACTACCCCCTGTTTTAACAGCTACTGCAAGCTCTCTTCCCAATTTTGTAAAAATTTTACCTCTTTGTGCATCATTTGCACCTTTTTTTCTTTTAATTGTTGCCCATTTACTGTGTCCTGACATTTTACTACTTCCTTTTCCTTTAGTCTTCTTTAATAAATTCCTTCAAGCTTGTTGCAAGTCCTGCAATGCCCTGTAATTCTGAAGGTATAATAATCTTTGTCGCTTTGCCGTCAGCTACTTTTTCAAGTGCTTCAAGCGCCTTTATTGTAAGCACTGCATTTTGCGGATTACTTTCATTAATTCTTTTGATACCCTCTGCAGTAGCCTCCTGAACAGTAAGTATTGCCTGTGCCTGACCTTCCGCTTCCTTAATCTGTGCTTCCTTTTTAGCTTCAGCAAGCAGTATTGCAGATTCCTTATCGGCCTGTGCATTTAAAATTTGAGCTTCCTTCTGACCTTCTGCCACAAGTATTGCAGACCTTTTTTCACCCTCTGCCTTTAAAATAGCTTCACGTCTTTCACGTTCTGCCTTCATCTGTTTTTCCATTGCATCCTGAATTTCACGAGGAGGCAAAATATTTTTAAGTTCCACTCTGTTTATTTTAATCCCCCAAGGGTCTGTTGCTTCATCCAGTATTGCACGCATTTTTGTATTTACTGTATCACGTGATGTCAAAGTCTGGTCAAGTTCCAAATCACCAACTATATTACGCAAGGTTGTTGCCGTAAGATTTTCGATAGCACTCATAGGATAATCTACACCATAGGTATATAGCTTAGGGTCTGTAATTTGGAAGTATACAACCGTATCTATCTGCATAGTAACATTATCCTTTGTAATAACAGGCTGGGGCTTAAAGTCAACAACCTGTTCCTTTAGGGTGACCTTTTTTTCAATTTTATCTATAAAAGGAATTTTAACGTTAAGTCCAACTCCCCAGGTTTTATGATAAGCACCAAGCCTTTCAACAACATAAGCCTGTGCCTGTGGAACAATACGGATATTGGAAATAATTAATGCAATTACCAAAATCAAAAATACTAACAATCCCATAACATTACCTCCTTATTTTGTTACAACAGCCTTTACACCTTCAATTGATGAAACTTTAACCTTTTCACCCTCATTTATTATGCTGTCACTTTTGGCGGACCATACCTGACCATCAACCTTAATCTGCCCTTTGTTTTCAACAGGGTCAATGCCCAAAATAACTACTGCCTCTTTACCTATAATTCTATCTGCATTAGTTGGTTGTACTTTGGGAGCAATTTTACCCTTAACCAACGGCCGTGTAAACGCAAGCAATAGTGCAGAAACAACAACAAACGCTACGGCAGACACCCACATAGAGTTTGCAAAATAACCTACCAATGCTGCCACTAACGCTCCGCCACAAAACCATATACATATAAGTGGCGCTGTAATAATCTCAACCACCCCGAATATTACTGCTGCAATTAGCCAAAAAGCTACAAGCTGGTTCATAAGTTTACTCCCCTTTCTTACACATTATTTTAACACATAACGCCATATAATGCAATATTATTTTATTGCCAAAGCCATATCAAGTAGTATTTTCTTTGAATTTAACGATGGATTTTTCATAACCTCGTCCAGAATATTATTCATAACCCTGCCAACATCTTTTCCGCTTATGCCAAGCTTTATAATGTCATTACCTGTAATTGCAAGGGCCCCTGTACAGTAAGGCTGTGTCTTTACCCTATTAAAAATCTCTCTTGTTCTTTTTGGATTTTTACCATAACATTGCATAATCTCGAGGGATTTTTTAAAAATTTCTTCGCCGTATTTATTAAGAATGGTTTTAACGCCATAATCAGTTTCTTCAACATTTTCACGGCAACATTGTAATATTCCAATAACATTACGCCTTGTTTTATTATCAAATTTCAGACGATTAAAAAATTCTCCTGCATCTTCAACATTATAGAGCAATGCTGAAAGCTTTAATTCCCTGTCACAGGGCACATTTAATTTAACATCCTCAAAATTCAGCTTTGGAAGTATAACATTAGCCACATCGCTTTCAAAAAGCAAATGCAAATCATCTCTTGTTTCAAGCATTTTCACGAGCTCTGTCTGTATTCTTTCCCCACTGATATTTTCAAGCAAACGGCAATTTGCTTTAATAGAATCAAGAGTTTCACTATCTATTGCAAAACCCAATTTTACTGCAAAGCGAATTGCACGCATAATGCGAAGAGCATCCTCATTAAAGCGTGTATCTGCATCACCCACACATCGGATAATCTTATTTTTCAAATCCTCCATACCGCCATATAAATCAACAAGACCTTCAATATCGTTATAAGCCATAGCGTTTATTGTAAAATCACGTCTTTTTAAATCTTCCCTTAAATTCTGTGTAAAATCGACACTTTCGGGTCTGCGGTTATCCTTATATTCACCATCTATACGGTAGGTTGTAACCTCTACGGTATGTTCGCCCATCAAAACAGTTATTGTACCATGCTTTATACCTGTATCAAAGTGACGGTCAAAACATTTTTTTACATCCTCCGTCAACCCATTGGTAGCAACATCCCAATCATCAGGGCATTGTCCCAAAAGTGCATCACGTACTGCACCGCCTACCACATAGGCATCATATCCGTTTTTATTTAAGGTATCCATTACTTTTTTCACATATTGGGGAATATTCAGTTTCAACTCATCACCACCTTTTTATATATAATACAACAAAAACAGAAATTTAACAACTGTAACAAAAAAATTATCTTAACATAATATGTAATGAAGTTAAATTTAAGGAGGCTGTTTTTTATGAATTTATTTGGTAATTGTTGCTGCAATAATAACAGAGGCATCTTCAACGGTAATGACACTATTCTTTGGTTCATTATCCTTTTCTTGTTGATTTTCAGTAACGACTGCTGCTGCAGCAATAATAACAACAACGATTGTTGCTGTAACAATAATGACTGCTGCTAATTTACACAAACCAAAAGTCCTGTAGCTAAGCTACAGGACTTTTCTCTTTTTCATTAAGCTCCTTTATCACACCCACAGCAAGTATCACTGTTACGACAAAGGAAATCAAATCCGAAATTGCCTGGCACATCTGAATACCAACAAACCCCACTATATGAGGCAATATAAGTACAAGGGGAATGTAAAACAACCCTTGTCTTGATATTGCAAGGAAGGATGCGCGAAATACCATTGAAAGGTTTTGCATCATCATATTAGATAATATCATAAATCCAACAAGAGGGAATGTAAGTGTGGTAAACCGCAATGTGGTAGCACCGATATCAATCACCTGTGCCCTGATTTCAGGCACGTCGTCGTTAAATAACCCTACAAGGTCAGGTGCAAAAACGTGAACACATACTCCTGCAACTATTAAAAAACAGGTGGTTACAACAACAGAAAATTTAAACGCCTGTTTTACTCTGCCATATTTTTTTGCACCATAGTTAAATCCGCATACAGGCTGAAAGCCCTGACCATAGCCCATAACGACTGAATATGCAAACATTCTGATTTTTCCAACTATGCTCATTGCTGCAATAGCTGCCTCTTTGTCAAAGCCTGCTGCTACACTGAATGCCCTTGCGGCATAGTTCATAGAAATTGTGGTTACACTGCCAAGACCTTGTCTTAAAAGCGATGGTGCACCTCCGCGAAAAATTTCCCTATAATACATTAGGCAGGGTGTAAAATTTTTGAATTTAATACTGATATTTGCAGGTCTGAAGGTGCCTGCAATCAATATGCCAAAGCTTATAATTTGACTAAGTGACCTAGACATAGCCGCAGCCTTAATACCAAGCTTAAGACCGAAAATAAAAATTGGGTCAAGGATAACATTAAGTACTCCGCCGATTGTTATACCAACCATTGCGTACACGGCGTTACCCTGAAACCTGAACTGATTATTAATTACCAATGATGATGCGTGAAATGGTGCCCCAATAAGTATGAATTGCAGATATTCCACTGCATAGGGTGCAATTTTGTCCGTCGCACCTAAAAGATATACCAATTCCGTACGGAATACAGTGCCAACTGTCATAAAAAGCAATCCGAATAACAATGCAGAAAAGAAGGCTGTGGCCGCCATTTTCGTTGCTTCCTCAGGCTTTTTTTGACCTAATTTTCTGGAGATATAGTTCCCGGAACCTTGACCAAAGAAAAAGCCGCAAGCCTGTATTATAGACATAAGAGGAAATACAATGCCCACTGCCGCAGTTGCATTGGTATTAAGATTGCCCACAAAATATGTATCTGCCATATTATAAAAGGTTGTAATAAGCATACTTATTATTGTAGGTACAGCCATTTTACTAACAAGAACACGAACGTCAGTTTCCGTCATTTGTCTGAATTTTTCTTCCTGAGTCATTTAAAATTCTCCTTTAAATCACCATACCGCCGTTAGGACTTATTATCTGCCCCGTTATGAAATCCGCCTGTTCACTAGCTAAAAAATATATACTGTTTGCCACATCTGCGGCACTTCCTATTCTTCCCAAAGGAGTTTCTTCCCTTATTGAATTTATAGTTTCATCATCAAAATTACACATATCCGTCATTATAGTTCCCGGAGCGACGGCATTTACCTGAATGCCTGAAGGCCCCAATTCCTTAGCCAACGCCTTTGTAAAACCTATAACCGCTGATTTGGCGGCAGAATAATGAACCTCACAGGATGCCCCTGTTATACCCCACATTGATGAGACATTAATAATCTTTCCACTTTTTTTGGAAACCATATATGGGACTACATATTTACAGGTATAGTAAACGGAATTTATATTAACATTCATCATATTATTCCATTCATCTGTAGAAATGTCTGTAAAAAGCTTCTGCTGGGCAATACCTGCATTATTTACAAGCACGTCAATGAAACCGTATTTTTCAATAACGGCGTCTATCATACTTTTAACCTCTGATTCATTGGAAACATCTGCTTTTATAATCATAGAATTGGGCAGCTTGGACTGTAAATCCAACGCTGCCTTTTCATTTTTGTTATAATTAATTATTACATTGTAACCGTTTTTATAAAATTTTTGTGCAGTCTCACGGCCTATACCACGGGATGCACCTGTAATTAAAGCTGTCTTCATATTTATTCACCAAATAGTTTTTTTAGTCTGTCTTTTGCCTGAATGGTTTTTGCATCAGTATCAGCAGCATTAATTTCAATATCCAGAACGTCATTTACAGAAGCATCAGACGGTAAAGCAGCTTTCGGAACATTGAAATACACATCACCGCAACCAACTATTGCATAATCCTCTTCAAATCTGTCAATTATCCATTTCATAGTAATACCTCTACTGAAGTAATATAGCAGGATTTTCCTCTTCCAAAGGCTCTGCAGGAATAACCACAGGCGGTGGAGTTACCTCCGGTTGCTGTGATTGTTCATCAGGTATCTGAGGCACAACAACAGGTTCCTCCACAGGTTCTTCCTGCGGAAGTTGTTCATCCTTTTGTTCCTCTATTTTCTCTTCAGGTTCTTTTTGTTCATCTTTTTCTTCAGCTATACTCTCTTCCTCCTGAAGATTTTCATCCTCTATAACTTCCTCCGTTTCAGGATTTTCGTTATTTAAAAATTTATTGTGCACAAAATAACCGCCTGCCAAAAGTGCAAGTATGATGATGATAATTAATAAGATTACAGGTAGTTTGGAACCTCTGCGCCTTGTGGGTTTGCCGTATCTTACGGGAACTCCATTATACATTAAAGCATGTCCTTTGTGTACGTAAATAAATTGTACACTTTTTATTAATTTTTGTCAACCAGTCAAAATCAGGGGTAAATGAATCACCAAGTATAATTGTCAAAAAAAAGCTGTAGCAAAATGATTTTGCTACAGCACCATAAATTATTTACAATTAAATTTATATATTAGTTTACCTTTACCTTTTTAAGGTTAACAAAACGTGGCAAGCTATCTTCCTTAACCATCTGTGTTTCACCCTGAATCAATGGCAAAGCATAATCAACGAAGTCCTGTGTAAGGCCGTCTTTTGTTTCGTTAATCCATTCAAGAGGAACCTTATTTTCAGTATTTGCAACAACATTAAGGTCAAAAAGCTTAATATTGCATTTATACTTACCATCAACCATTTCTCTTTCAAAGCCAACCATTTTATCTGTAATCCCCGCTATTGCATTAGTTACAGCTGCCTGACCTGATGCAAAGGATTCGTCAATATCTGTCTGTGAAGCACAATGTGCAGCACATCTTTGTAAAAGTGAAAGTTCAATACCACGCACCTTAGCACCTATAGCTTCTTTTAAAGTATTTGCAAGGTATGAAGCAAGACCACCAAGCTGAGCGTGACCAAAACCATCTTTAGCAAGAGACGAACCATATTCGGAAATATATTTGCCATCCTTATCCTTTATACCTTCAGAAACAACTACGATACAGTTTTTCTTTTCTTCATAAATATCTTTAACTCTGGCAACAAATGTATCAATATCAAAATCCACCTCTGGAAGATAGATAAGGTCTGGTCCATTACCCCTTACACCTGCCAATGCAGCAGATGCTGTTAACCAGCCTGCATTTCTTCCCATAGTTTCGATAACAGTAATCAAGCCTGTTTCGTAAACATTTGCTTCATGATAAATTTCCATAACCGATGTAGCAATATATTTTGCAGCTGATGCAAAACCAGGACAATGGTCTGTACCTGCCAGGTCATTGTCAATAGTCTTTGGAATACCCATTACGCGGCATTCGTAACCATTTTTAAGCATAAACTTGGAAATTTTATTACAGGTATCCATTGAGTCATTACCACCATTATAAAAGAAGTAACGAACATTATATTTTTTAAAAATTTCAAGAATCCTCTTATAATCTGTATCATCCACATCTGCATCCTTAAGCTGATAACGGCACGAACCTAATGCTGATGACGGAGTATATTTCATTAAGC
>JAZSKK010000163.1:0-3156 GCA_045534795.1 Clostridia bacterium
CGCAAGAATTTTTATTGAAAAATGTAATGACAAAAGAAATTGTGACTGGAATACTATGAAGGCTAAAATAAAGAATGATTTTAGTGATTATTTGTATTTTAAGACAAAGAGAAAGCCAATGATAATTCCTGTTATTATGGAGGTTTGATGAGGAGGTTTTTTATGTATAACGAACCATATTCAACGCAAGGGCAGATGGATATGCAGGCAGGTCTTAATGGCTATATTTCCAAGGTTTACGGAACGATGTTTTTAGGGCTTTTAGTTACTGCTTTATCTGCATGGTTTACGGCAAGCAGCAATACTATGATAAATCTGTTATATGGTACTCCTGCAGTATATTTATTTATAATTGCCGAGCTTGTAATTGTGTTTGCCCTTTCGGCAAGAATTAATAAAATCAGCTATGGTACTGCACGAATTATGTTTTATGCCTATTCAATAGTTAACGGCATTACCTTGTCAAGCGTATTTTTGGCGTATAATTTGGGCGTAATCTACACTGCCTTTTTTACTGCGGCAATATCATTTGGCGTAATGGCTGTTTATGGCATGACTACAAAAAAAGATTTGACAAAAATAGGCAATGTTTTAATGATGCTTTTAATAGGTGTTATAATTGCCTCTATAATTAATATATTTGTAGGCAACAGTCAGTTTGACCTTATAATATCATTTGCTGCGGTAGCTATATTTGTAGGGCTTGTAGCTTATGATACTCAAAAGCTAAAGTCGTTTTATTATGCAACCAGCGGTGATTATCAGATGCAAAGAAAAATCGGTATAATAGGAGCATTATCCTTGTATCTTGATTTTATAAATATTTTCCTTTATCTGTTACGAATTTTCGGAAACGGAAGAAGAGATTAAGAGGTTAAACTCGAGGAGGTAAAAATGGCTATTAAAATTATTACAGATTCTGCCTGCGACGTAACAAGGGCTATGGAGGAACAATATGGTATTGAAATAATACCATTACAGGTAAACATTGACGGACAGGTATATCGTGACAGAGAGGATATTACTCCTGATGTAGTTTACAGCAAGATGAAGGAAGGGGCTGTTCCGAAAACATCTCTTGTTTTAAGTGACAGACTTGTTGATTCCTTTACAAAGCATGCTCAGGCAGGGGACGAGGTTATATATATTTCCTTTACATCTGCGCTTTCAGGGTCACATAATCTTGCAAAGCTTACTGCGGATGATGTGTGTGCAGAATATCCTGACTTTAAAATAGAGATTATTGATACAAAGTGTGCATCCTTTGGTATGGGTATGGTAGTATTGTTTGCTATGCAGGCCCTTGAAGCAGGTGCTACATATGATGAGTTAGTTAACAAAATACGCGACTGGAGTGATAATATGGAGCATATTTTCACTGTGGAAAGTCTGGAATATTTGTACCGTGGTGGTCGTATAAGCAGAGCTACAAAAACAGTAGGTGGCCTTTTGGGAATAAAGCCTATTTTACATGTAGATGATGAAGGTAAGCTGGTGTCTTTGGAAAAATCCAAAGGACAGAAAAAAACCCTTACACGTATGGTTGAAATTATGGGTGAACTTAACCCCGATATTGCAAATGAAACTGTTGGTATTATACATGCAAATTCACCTGAAAATGCCGAAATGGTACGTACAATGGTTGCAGAAAAATACGGATGCAAAAACTTTCTTATGTCAGAGCTTGGTGCAGTTATAGGAGCACATGCAGGACCAGGCACAATAGCAATATTTTTCTTAAGCTAATAAATAAAGGGCTGTAGCAAAATGATTTTGCCACAGCCTTTTTATTTATTCACCTATTTTATCAGGTTCAGGATATTCAATTCCAAAGGTTTCAACCGTAACCTTTTTCATTATCTGGGGAACGATTGGCTTGTCGTTAAAATCCTTTGGTTGCCTTACAATGTTATAAACAACATCCATACCCTCTGTCACCTTGCCGAAGGAAGCATAGTCGCCGTCAAGGAAAGGATAGTCTGCAACCATTATAAAGAACTGACTGCCTGCACTGTCAAGAGGCATTGCACGTCTTGCCATTGAAAGAACACCGATTGTATGCTTAAGGTCATTTTTGAAACCGTTTTTGGTAAATTCACCCTTAATGCAATAACCGGGGCCGCCTATACCTGTACCCTCAGGGTCGCCGCCCTGTATCATAAAGTTTTCTATACAACGGTGAAAAATAACGCCGTCATAAAATCCCTTTTTTATAAGGGATATAAAGTTATTTACCGTATTTGGTGCAATTTCGGGATAAAGCTCTGCTTTGATTTGTGCACCGTTTTCCATTTCAATAGTTACTATTGGATTACTCATTTTATTATTCTCCTTTTATTTGATTTTTTCTGCCTCAGGATATTCAATACCCTTTGTATCCACTCTTATGGATTTTATAACCTGTTCAACAAGAGGCTTGTCGTTTCCATCAGTTTCATTAGCAACAATTGCGTCAACAACCTCCATACCTTCTGTTACCTTTCCGAAAGCAGCATACTGCCCGTCAAGAGAATGTTTGTAGGTGTCGGATACCATAATAAAAAATTGACTGCCTGCACTATTAAGGGGTGTACTCTTTCTTGCCATTGATATTACGCCTCTATCGTGGCTAAGATTATTTTTAAATCCATTTGCAGTAAATTCACCTTTTATAGTATAGCCAGGGCCACCCAACCCTGTACCTTCAGGGTCACCGCCCTGTATCATAAAGTCATCTATACAACGATGGAATATAAGTCCGTCATAGTAACTGCTGTTTGCAAGTTCTATAAAGTTACAAACGGTATTTGGTGCCACGTCAGGATATAGTTCAACCTTTATTATTCCGCCGTTTTCCATTTCTATTGTGGCAACGGGGTTTTCTTTAATATTAAGTCTGGCGATTTTCCCTGCCATATCGACTTCCTTACCGCCGGTTACAGAAATTGTTATAAGCACTGCAAGTGCAATAATTGCAACAGTACATGCTACCAATAAAATATTTATAGTTTTATTAGTAGTGTTTTTAGTTTTTGCCATAGCGTACCTCCATAAATTTTTCTTGTATTAAATTCTTTTCAATGTTATAATAATTATAATACTTGTACAGAAAAAAAGCAATAAGAAAAAGGTGAACATTTTGAGAATTCTCGGAATTAGCCCAGGTATCGGCATAGT
>JAZSKK010000066.1:0-2199 GCA_045534795.1 Clostridia bacterium
TATGTTGATTTAAAGACAGAATACTATGATTTAGGTCTGGAAAACAGAAATGCTACAAATGACCAGGTAACAGTAGATTCTGCAGAGGCTACAAAGAAGTACGGTGTTGCTGTAAAGTGTGCAACCATTACACCTAATGCAGACCGTATGAAGGAATATGAATTAAAGGAAATGTGGAAATCTCCAAACGGTACTATCCGTGCAATTTTAGACGGTACTGTTTTCAGAGCACCTATTATTGTAAAGGGTATTACTCCATATATTCCAACATGGACAAAGCCTATTACAATCGCACGTCATGCTTACGGTGATGTCTATAAAAATACAGAAATGCAGGTTGATAAGGGTAGTAAGTGTGAACTTGTGTGTACAGATAAAAATGGAAATGAAACACGTCAGCTTATTTATGATTTTGCAGATTCTGACGGCATAATCCAGGGTATGCATAACAAGGATACATCTATTGCAAGCTTTGCAAGATGTTGTTTTAACTATGCTCTTGATACAAAGCAGGATGTGTGGTTTTCTTCAAAGGATACTATTTCCAAAAAATATGACCATCGCTTTAAGGATATTTTTGCTGAAATTTATGAAAATGAATACAAGGAAAAATTTGAAGCTGTTGGTATAGAGTATTTCTACACACTTATTGACGATGCTGTGGCACGTGTTGTTCGTTCAAAGGGCGGTTATATATGGGCTTGTAAAAACTATGATGGCGACGTAATGAGCGATATGGTAGCTACTGCTTATGGCAGTCTTGCTATGATGACATCCGTTTTGGTTTCTCCTACAGGAGTGTATGAATATGAGGCTGCACACGGTACAGTACAACGTCATTACTATAAGCACCTAAAGGGTGAAAAGACATCTACAAATAGTGTTGCTACCTTGTTTGCATGGACAGGTGCATTGCGTAAACGTGGTGAGCTTGATGGTTTAAATGACCTTTGTGATTTTGCAGATAAGCTTGAAAAGGCTACAATAAAGACCATAGAGGAAGGTATAATGACAGGTGACCTTGAGGCACTTTCTACACTGCCCAATAAAAAGAAGGTTGATACCGAAGAATTTTTGATTGCAGTTAATGAAAGATTATCATCAATGATGTAAATTAAAATATGGACAAAAAAATTAACCTCATTAAAAAATGAGGTTAATTTTTTTATGTTATTTATTTGGATAGCTTTTTGATTACAAGCAATGTTGCAACTGTAAGTACAACACATATTGGCAACAAGATTGCTGCATTCTGTATAAAACCTGCAAGGATGTACATTACAAATGAAATTGCAGCAACGGTAATTGCATAAGGCAACTGTGTTGAAACGTGGTTAACGTGATTACACTCAGCACCTGCAGAAGACATAATTGTTGTATCTGAAATTGGTGAACAATGGTCACCGCATACAGCACCTGCAAGACAAGCAGACATACCGATAATAAGTAGTGTGCTTCCTTCAGGGAATACTGTAATTACGATAGGTATAAGAATACCGAATGTACCCCATGATGTACCTGTTGAGAAAGCAAGGAAGCAAGCCACAATGAATATAATAGCAGGCAAGAAGTTAGCAAGACCTGCAGCAGCACCGTTCATCAAAGCTTCAACATATACATCAGCACCAAGTAGTCCTGTCATATTCTTAAGTGATGTAGCCATTGTAAGGATTGTAATAGCAGGTACCATAGCGATAAAGCCCTTTGGTACACAATCCATAGCTTCTTTGAATGTCATAAGACGTCTTGCAACCATATAAAGCATTGTAAGAACAACAACAATAAGACCGCCCCAAGGCAAACCAACTGTAGCGTCTGTGTTACCAAAAGCGTCAACAAAGTTAAGACCGTCAAATATGCCACCTACATAAAGTAGAGCAAATACGCAAACAACAATAAGTACAATAATAGGAAGAACAAGGTCTATAAACTTACCCTTTGCGCAAGGTTCAACCTCAACAGCTTCAGCATTTTCACGCAGAGTAAACAAATCATCGTTGTTTATAGCATTGTTTCCGTGAAGCTTCATTGGACCGTAATCAAACTTCATTACTGCAAGAGCAACAACAAACACAAGTGTCAATAGTGAATAGAAGTTGTAAGGAATAGCCTGTATGAATAGTGATAATCCCTGACCTTCAGGAGCAAATTCTGATACAGCAGCAGCCCATGATGAAATAGGTGCTATCATACAAATAG
>JAZSKK010000229.1:0-3424 GCA_045534795.1 Clostridia bacterium
TCTGCCTTGTCAAGAGTGCCACTTGAAATATGCATCATAATATCCAGCAAATCACTTTTTAACAATGGCAATACAACCTGAGTTTCAGGGTCACCAAAACGACAATTATACTCAATAACCTTTGGTCCCTTTGGTGTAAGCATCAAACCAAAATACAAGCAACCTGTAAATGTTCTTCCCTCTTTGTTCTTAGCCTCTATTGTAGGAACGTAAATCTTTTCCATACATTCGTCAGCAATTTCCTTTGTGTAATAAGGGTTAGGTGCAACCGTACCCATACCGCCTGTATTAAGCCCCTGGTCATTATCCAATGCACGCTTATGGTCCATAGATGAAACCATAGGAACAACGGTTTTTCCATCCGTAAATGAAAGTACGGAAACTTCAGGACCTGTCAAAAATTCTTCAACTACAACACGACTACCGCTTGCACCAAAGATTTTATCCTCCATCATAGAGTGTACAGCTTCAATTGCATGTTCACGTGTTTCAGCAATTATAACACCCTTACCAAGTGCAAGCCCGTCAGCCTTTATAACTGTAGGGATAGGTGCAGTTTTAAGGTATTCAACCGCATCATCAAGATTTTCAAAAACCTCATATTCCGCAGTAGGTATATTGTATTTTTTCATAAGGTTTTTGGAAAAAACCTTGCTGCCCTCAATAATTGCTGCATCTGCCTTTGGTCCAAAGGTCTTGATACCTGCATTATTAAGGCTGTCAACAGCACCTAAAACCAATGGGTCATCAGGTGCAACAATAGCAAAATCAATGTTGTTATCCACTGCAAATTTTGTTATTGCGTCAATATCCTTTGCACCGATATCAACACATATTGCATCCTTTGCAATACCACCGTTACCAGGCAAAGCATATATTTCGGTAACATTTTTGCTTTCTTTAATCTTTTTTATGATGGCATGCTCTCTGCCGCCACCACCGACTACCATTATTTTCAAATGACAATCCTCCTCGATATTAGTAAATAGGATATTTTGCACAAAGTTCCATAACTTCCTTTGCTACTCTTTCCTTGCTGTTTTCAAAGTCAGTTGCAACTGCCTTGAACCAGTCAGCAATCATAACCATTTCCGCTTCCTTAAAGCCACGGCTTGTAACCGCAGGTGTACCAACACGCAAACCGCTTGTTACAAATGGACTTAATTTTTCATTAGGGATTGTGTTTTTATTTGCAGTAATGTGTACCTCATCAAGACGTTTTTCAAATTCCTTACCTGTAATATCAAAAACTGTAAGGTCTAAAAGCATCAAGTGGTTGTCAGTACCGCCTGAAACAAGCTTAAAGCCTCTTTCAACAAGAGCATTTGCCAAAGCGGATGCATTTTTAATAATCTGCTTCTGATATTCTTTAAATTCATCTGTCAAGGCTTCACCAAATGCAACTGCCTTTGCAGCAATAATGTGCATCAAAGGACCACCCTGTGTGCCAGGGAATACAGCCTTGTCAATTTTCTTGCCCAATTCCTCTTTACACAAAATCAAGCCGCCGCGTGGACCACGCAAGGTTTTGTGAGTAGTTGTTGTAACAACATCGGCATAAGGTACAGGACTTG
Organism: Clostridia bacterium; assembly: GCA_045534795.1. Classification (GTDB taxonomy): domain Bacteria; phylum Bacillota; class Clostridia; order Monoglobales; family Firm-18; genus CAZNKU01. Next base: position 1,575 of record JAZSKK010000229.1, read on the forward strand.
GATGCAAGCCTGCAGCTACCAAACCTGCAATATGAGCCATATCAACCATCATATATGCGCCAACTTCATCACAAATTGCTCTTACCTTTTCAAAATCTATAATTCTTGAATAAGCACTTGCACCTGCTAAAATAAGTTTTGGCTTACATTCAAGAGCAATTTCTCTCATCTTATCATAATCAATAGTCTGTGTATCTTCTGCCACCTCATAAGGAACAACATTAAAATATTTACCTGAAATATTTACAGGTGAACCGTGTGAAAGATGTCCCCCGTGAGCAAGACTCATACCCATAACAGTATCACCAGGCTCTAACAAAGCAAAGAAAACTGCAAGGTTAGCATTGGCACCACTGTGTGGCTGAACATTGGCATATTCTGCACCAAAAAGTTTTTTTGCACGTTCTCTTGCAATATCCTCAACTACATCAACGTGTACGCAACCGCCGTAATATCTGTGTGCAGGATAGCCTTCTGCATATTTGTTTGTAAGAACAGTACCTGCTGCAAGCAAAACTGCCTTTGATACAATATTTTCAGAAGCGATAAGCTCTATATTATGTTGCTGACGTGTAAGTTCATCATTACATGCAGCAAAAACCTCACTGTCATAATTTTTTAGTTCATCAAAAAAGTTATTCAATTTAATTTCTCCTCCGCCGTTTTGTTATTTTAATGGTGGAACAGACGCATTTTTGTAAATGCCATAACCATTCCGTATTTATTACATGTTTCAATTACATTGTCATCCCTGATTGAACCGCCAGGCTGTGCAATATACTTAACACCGCTTTTAGCAGCACGTTCAATATTATCACCAAATGGGAAGAAAGCATCTGACCCAAGTGCTACATTTTTGATTGTTGAAAGATAGGCTTTCTTTTCTTCTCTTGTAAAGGCTTCAGGCTTTACAGTGAATAAGTTTTCCCATACGCCGTCTGCCAACACATCCTCATAATCATCAGAAATATATACGTCTATTGCATTATCTCTGTCAGGACGTTTAACAGAATCTTTAAATGGCAAGTTCAAAACCTTGTCACATTGTCTTAAATGCCAATTGTCAGCCTTTTGTCCTGCAAGTCTTGTACAATGTATTCTTGACTGCTGACCTGCACCTACACCAATAGCCTGTCCATCTTTTGCGTAACAAACTGAATTGGACTGTGTGTATTTCAAAGTAATAAGAGCGATAATCAAATCTCTCTTTGCACTATCAGGCATTTCCTTGTTATCTGTTATAATTTCACTTAAAAGTTCATTATCAATTTTAAAATTATTTCTACCCTGTTCAAAGGTTATTCCGTAAACCTGCTTGCGTTCTGCATTATCAGGAACAAAATCAAGGTCAATTTTAACAACATTATATGTACCTTTTCTTTTACCCTTTAAAATTTCCAAAGCCTCTGGGTCATAATCAGGTGCAATAACACCGTCAGAAACTTCTCTTGCAATCAATTTTGCAGTAGTTACATCACTTTTGTCAGTCAGTGCAATCCAGTCACCAAATGATGACATTCTGTCAGTACCTCTTGCACGTGCATAAGCTGTTGCAAGGGGTGATTCATCAAGCCCTTCAACATCATCTACAAAGCAAGCTTTTTTAAGCTTGTCATCCATTTTAATACCTACTGCCGCAGATGTGGGGCTAACATGTTTAAATGATGTTGCACAAGCCATGCCTGTTGACTCTTTAATTTGCTTTACAAGCTGCCAGCTGTTAAAAGCATCAAGGAAGTTGATGTAACCGGGCTTGCCGTTCAAAATCTCTATTGGAAGCTCGACTGCATTGTGCAGTTAAGTTTTAGCAGGCTTCTGATTAGGATTACAGCCGTATTTAAGTTCAAATT
>JAZSKK010000141.1:0-8747 GCA_045534795.1 Clostridia bacterium
GTGGGTTCGAATCCCACCCTGTCCGCCAAAAGACGATAAGTTTTTACTTGTCGCCTTTGTTTTTTGATAATTTATTAAATTTTGTAGTATTTTGGTATATAATGTAACTATCTTAAAATAAGGAGTGTTTTTTATGGCAAAAAATAAAGTTAATTTAAAAAAAGAATTGAGAAGTTTATATTTCGAGGCTCTGTTATTACAAAAGATAGATTGTTCAAGAGAGGATAACAAAAAATATAATCAACTTATTAAAAATAATGAATCATTACCTGATGGCGTTTATGAGTATAAAATGGAAACTGGCGATGGAACTGGTACTTTTTACACAGTCTATCAACCTGAGTTAACACAAGAAGAAAAAATTGAATACATAACCTTTAAACAACTTAAAATGATTAGCACTATTAAAAACTGTGTAGTATTTTTTACTGTTTTAACAGTTATTTCAATGATAATAACATTTTTCGCTCTTATGTCAAATATGTAATAACACTTAGACCACTCGAATGAGCGGTCTTTTCAACTATGTGAGTTTACCTTTTGGGTTATATGCTTTTCACACACCCTTTAACAGCCGTTTTATTTGCGATTTAATGTCGTGGGTGGTGTAACTACCTTACTCGAGAAAGTTTGTCCTTACAACCCCTTTAACAGCCTTTGTAACTCGACCTTAAAATCGATTTCAAAGAGTGAGGGCGTGCTCCCACGAGCACGCCCTTGTCTATATAGGTTTTATTTATTGCATTCACTTCTAATTTTCAAACTATGCTATTCTTTATACAAGTATTCCATACCCATTTGATTAACGAATCCAGTTGCAGACAAGCATATACATCCTGGAGATTCCAAAGAAATCTCTATATTTGCTTTCCCATATAATGTCTCACCAACTCCGTAGTAGCTACCATCTTCTTGCTTATAAAGAATCATATCCTCAATAAAACAATCTGATTCACTTTGAACAAAGGTTAAATTCATAGAATTCTCTGTCATGTTACTTAAGCTTTTGCTAAAATCAATTAGTTTGAAACCTCATCATTTTGCATTACAGTATTGACATACGAAATATTTCCAATTTTATAAATCTCATCACAGATACCGATGTTGTTTTTCCTTTCGGCCTGTGATAAAAGTTTTGATGTAATTTCATAGATAAATTCAATAGAATCTTCTGTTGAATTTTTACCCTCATCACTGCTTTTGCTCCAAAAAACTTAAACATTACCCCTTGTATCTGAGACTCCCTGGTTCTGTCGCCTCTGATAATAACAAGCATACGTTTATTGTTTTTAATAGAGCCTAAAATAAGAAGAAGTATAAATACAAATGCACTGCCAATCCCTGCAACAACATAGTCCCCCACACCGCAGCAAATACCTACAATAATTGTCCAAAATATGTAAACAGTGTCTCTTGAATCCTTAATTGCAGTTCTGAAACGAACGATAGATAAAGCGCCGACCATACCAAGTGAAAGTGCAACATTGTTTCCAATAACCGTCATAACCATTGAAGTAAGCACCGTCAAAACAACAAGTGACACATTAAACTTCTTACTGTAAATAGTTCCCCTGTGGGATATCATATAGGATATAAAAATCAAAAAACCAATTATCCCCGAAACAATAATATTTGCCGCAATCTGTTCCCAGCTAAGTGTTGACTGGTCTTTAATTAAATTAAAAATCTGACTTCTCATTTTTTAAATCTCTTTTTTTAAATTTCATCGTAGCTTTGTTGCCTTGCCAAAGCATATTTACTCACCGATAGTTCACTTTTGTTTATACTGTTTATAAATTGCCTGATATAATCAAGCAAAAACCCATTGAACTTTACTTCTAAAACCACATTGAATTTATCTAAAACAGGGTACATCACAAGATTTTCCGAAAATAAATCAAAGTTGCTTTCCGTCGCTATGATATTATTATCAAAAGTAATCCTTATTTTATTTTCTTTTGCAATATACGCTTTTCGGTTATACTGAACGATAGTTTTAGGTCGGTAGCATTTATAGTGCATCAAACCATAACACTCTCTGGCAAAATCTTCTTCATATTTCAGCAAAACCTCATAGTTTCCTTTGATTAGTTCTTCTGCATCTGCCTTTGTCATTCTAAGCGAGCGTTTTTTCTGATTAGCACCTTGCTTTTGTTTCATTTCCAGCATTGCAAAATCGTGCTTGGGGTCATAAATTCTTAGTCTGATTTTACGCCTTGTTTCCACACCCTCAAGCTTTTCAAAAAAATCGTCATCATAAATAGTATCAAAATACAGCGACCTTATAATGTATCCGTCTGTTCCATTATGCTCGTCCTGAAGCATCAGCATATCAAGATAATGCGATTTAGCACGAAACTCATCAATATTAATTAAAAATTTCTTTTCTTCCCTTGTTACAACATTCATAAAAATCCCCTCTTACAAAAAGAAAAGCCGCAATAACAGAAAGCCCGAATAGACTTTGTATCATTGCAGCTGGACTGGCATAGTATAAAACCTTAGCCTCTTTGCTTTGCGTCACCGACTTTCGCCGATTTTGCTAAATATTCAATATACGTTGATTGTACCACAATAATACACTTTTATCAAATTTAATCTTTTGCAAAAACCCAAAGTGTGTTTGATGTGGCCGTTTCGCCATCATCAAGCTTGTAAACACTTAGTATTACAGTTTCTCCGTTAGTCTTTTTGTATGTAATTCTGGGTGTTTTGCCCTCGAAAAATTGAGATTTCAGTGCATCATAGTTCAAAAAGCTCGTCACTGCTCTATGAAAATCAGGACTTACCGTATCATAAATATACTTACTGAAAAGCTGGGAAAAGTGTTCCTCATCTTCGTTATAGCCAAGATAAGTAGGCATTAAAATTCGGTGTGCCTTATCAGTATCTAATGAAACACGATAGATTCCGTTATAATGGTCTTTTAAAACAGAGAGCATCATATCAATTTCAAGTATTCCTGTTTTTAACTGAATATACCCTTTGTCCTCGGATTTTGAGATACTTTTCTGCTCCTTGTTCTGATAATACTGCGCCTTTGCTTCGTACATTCTTATTTCCGCTTCTCTTACCATTTCCTCTGTGTTTGTGTTTTGGTTTCTATAAGACAAACCAATTGCAACATGGTAATCCATCGGCTCAAGCTGTGCAATAACCTGTTCAATGCAATCTTTAACCGTTTCCTGCTCAATACCTTGGGTAAATACCAAAAATTCGTCTCCACCCATTCGATAAACCTTGTGACCGTAGAACACTTCCTTCAAGGTGTTAGCGATATACAGAAGCATTTCATCCCCTGCGGCATGGCCATATTTGTTGTTTCTGAAATGCAGTTCATTCACATCAATAAAACTACACGAAAACTTTTCCGGTCTTTCTTTGTCAAAATCAAGTAAATCTCTCTTATATACAACACGATTTAATACACCGGTGAGTGAATCGGTAGTTGCTGCAAGCTCTGTTTTATTAAGATGATTTTTGTTGTACAGAGCCATAGAAAAGCACGCCGAAACCTTTTCAGCAAGCATTCTTACACGATTTCCGTGTTTTGAATTTATAGTGGCTAAAATAGTAATATGATTGGTTTTATTTATAGTTGCTGAAAAAGAAATCTCTTTGATTTGGTGCTCCTTCAAAAAATGATAGAAAGATGAATTTGTTTTAAAAAGATGCGTATTCGGTTTAATGCACAAAACATTAACGGCATTGCCGTTGGTTTTATGAAATGCAGTGGCATATCGAAACAATTCAGCACTAAGACGTTGTCTTTCTTTTTCCGAAAGCATAACATCTGCATATTTAGGAGAGATGTAATGATAAAATTCTCCATCTGTATCAAAAAATATAGCCGACCTTGAACCTGCAAACCTGCAAACTTCAACCAAAGCATCCCTGATGTTGTTTTGATCGTCTGTTGTTTCCAAAAGTTCCTTTCTTACGTTAGATGCACACTCGGTTACGGAGTTTGTTCTTCTTTCGTTTGTCAAGATAATCAGGATGTACAAAAACATTATGAAAATCATAGCGCAGAAAGCAAAAAACAGAATTGTTGATATAGTGTGTGTTTTGGCAAACACCTGCGACTCATATCTTGCAAGGGTTATCATCCAGTTAAAGTCCTCAATAGTTGAATAATGAACATAAAGGTTCTCATCAGAATAAGCAGATACAAAAGATGTAAAGCCCTTATCTGTTTTTATCATTTTTTCGTATGAATAACCATCGTTATATTTGCGATTCTTCAAAAATGAAATATTGCCGAGCTTGTCGTGTATTGTGTCGATAACAAGATTTCCGCTTTCTTTATCGTAAACGAAAAGTTGAGCATCAAGTTCTTTTGCCATATTATTATATTTTTCGCCAATTGTATCAAGGTTTATAACTCCATACAGAATGCCAACAATATTTCCGTTTACTTTAATCGGTACAGCACTTCTGATAAGCTCGTTACCATCGTATGTCAAATCTTTTACTCTGCCGGTTATGTGCTCGCCTTTTGCAGCCTCATCCTCAAAAGAAATCTTGCCGTCAAGGTTTATTGTTCCGATTTTGGTTACAAAAGTGTTGTCAGGATTTAATATTCCAACATTATCAATCAAACCTATCGGTTTAAATGATTCAAAAATCCGATTGTAGGGTTTGCCATCACTATAAAGATTTGCCGCAAAATTCGCCATAGTTGCAAGATTTTCACGGTCAGACTTTATTTGCAAAATTATATCATCTTTAATTTGCTTGGTCTGTATATGAAGCTGTTCGTATGCATCATCCTCCGCAATGGTGTAAAAATAACTGACCATAGTCAAAAAGACAGCACAAAGTAAAACTGCACTGACAAACGTATATAAAATATTAGTTTTTTTCTGCCTTTTCTTTCCGTATTTTATTGCCATATCTATTCCTTCTTATCTATAAAATCAAAATGATTAATATTATATGTTTTGATTATACCATGTACTTCCGATTTATGCAATATCTGTACGGATTTTTAGTGTTTTTCAAAAAAGAATACCCACCAAAAAAAGGTGGGTATTCTTTTATAATATCTTTATTGAAACTTAATTGAAGTTAAAAACATCAATACCTTCAAACATTTTATTGAGGTTATGACTTATCATATTTTTATCGTCATCACTCATATCCTTGCCATTTTTAATAACATATTCTGCCGCAATTCCCGCATCTGTAAGGATGTCCGTATCTTCATAAATATTAGCAATTTTAAATTCAGGCAACCCATGCTGACGTGTGCCAAAAAACTCACCCGGACCACGTATTTGCAAATCCTTTTCTGAAATAAGGAAGCCGTCATTTGTTTCTGTCATTATTTTCATTCGTTGCTTTGCAACCTCGCCGTTACTTTCACAAAACATTATACAATATGACTGATGCTCTCCTCTGCCCACACGTCCCCTGAGCTGATGCAACTGGGAAAGTCCAAAGCGTTCTGCATTTTCTATAACCATAGTATTTGCATTAGGCACATTTACACCAACCTCTATGACTGTGGTGCTTACAAGCACATCAATATTGCCCCTATAAAAATCCGTCATTATTTTGTCCTTTTCTTTGGCAGGCAATTTGCCGTGAATAACCCCCACAACATAATTAACAAAGACGTTTTTTTGCAGTTGTTCGGCATATTCCGTAACAGCCTTTACATCCTCCATAGTTTCGGAATTTTCCACCATAGGACATACAATATATACCTGCCTGCCCTCTGCAATATGCTTTAGCATAAAATTATTTATACGTGTACGCATTTTTTCGTCAACTGCGTATGTATCTACAGGCTTTCTTCCCGGAGGAAGCTGTTTGATTGATGAAATATCCAAATCACCATACAAAATAAGTGCCAACGTACGTGGAATAGGTGTGGCAGTCATAACAAGCATGTGTGGATGCTCTCCCTTTTCCGCAAGGGCAGACCTTTGCTTTACACCAAACCTATGCTGTTCATCAGTTATAACTAAAGCAAGCTTTGAAAACTCCACTTCCCTTTGTATGATGGCATGAGTCCCCACAACAACATCAACACTGCCATCCTTTATTTGTTCATAGGCATCTCGTTTTTGCTTTGCAGTCATACTACCTGTCAGCAAAATAGTTTTAATACCAAACTTCTTAAACATTTTGTCAAGTGATTCAAAATGTTGTGTTGCCAAAATTTCCGTAGGTGCCATCATAGCCGCCTGATAACCGTTTTTAACGGCTATATATATAGACGCAGCTGCAACTACTGTTTTGCCGCAACCAACATCACCCTGAACAAGTCTGTTCATAGGCTTTTGTCCCTGCATATCCTCCACTATCTCGCCTACAACCTTTAACTGGTCATCAGTCAATTTGAAAGGCAAAGAGGAAACAAATTCATATTGATAATTTTTATCCTCAAGCCTTATACCTTCCCTGACCTTACGTCTGCCACGTAAAAACCTCATAGCAAGTTGCAGATAAAACAGTTCTTCAAAAGCGAGTCTGCGCCTTGCGAATTTATGCTTTTCCGCAGATTGTGGGAAATGAATATTTTCAACAGCGTAATCTATACCGCAAAGGGTATATCTTTCTCTTATACAATCAGGTATGGTTTCCTCAATTTCCGGAATAGCCTTTACACATTCTGCTACTGTGGTCTGCACAATTTTTTGTGTAAGATTTGCAGTAAGAGGATAAATAGGTACTATCTTATTTGTTAGCTTTGCGTCATCGCACTTTTCGTACACAGGATTAGACATTTCTACACGATGATTTTTAACCTTAGCCTCACCAAAAAAGTAATAATCTGCCGAAATATCAAAGCTTTTTGAAATCCAATCCTGATTAAACCAGGTTATTTCCATAACACCTGTACCGTCAGAAACCTTTAACTTCTGCAAAGAAAGCCCACGACGAACACGGTTGTTTTTCACAACCGTAACCGCGCAGGCTTTGATAAGTACATTTTCGCCGTCCCGTACATCACATATATCTCTTGTGTTGGAACGGTCCTCGTATGCCCTTGGATAATATTTTAACATATCTACAACAGTATAAACACCTATTTTATTGAACAATTTTTCCCTTGCAGGACCAATTGATTTAATTGTGCTTATACCGTCATTAATCATATTACCCTCCGACAAAGTTTTATTCTATTGAAATAATGTAATAGTAAAGTGGCTGACCACCGTTGTGTACCATGCAGTCAATCTTTGGATATTTTTCACCAATAGCCCCTTCAAGTTCTGCAGCCTGTTCCTCCGTAATGTCGCTGCCATAAAATACGGTAATCATTGCAGAATCATCATCCACCATATCACCAAGAAGCTCCATAACCACATCAGCAGGCTCCTCGCCAAGATGAGTTATTTTACCTTCTTCCATACCCATTATGTCATTTTGCTTAATGGACATACCATCCATTTCAGAATCACGTGCCGCAAAGGTAACAGACCCTGTTTTAACCATAGAAACAGCTTCCATCATAGTATCCTTTATTTCCTCAACCTCGGCATCTTCATCAAATGTAAGAACAGCACTTACACCCTGCGGAACAGACCTTGTAGGTATAACAATAACATTTTTTTCTGTAAGCTCATCAACTTGTTCGGCAGCAAGGATAATATTTTTGTTATTAGGGAAAACAAATACATTTTCAGCATTTACAGCTTCAACAGCCTTTAGAATATCTTCGGTGCTTGGGTTCATACTCTGTCCGCCCTCTACCATTTTATCTACGCCGATTTCTGTAAATATAGCTTCCATACCCTCACCTGCTGCAACGGCAACCATACCGTACTTTTTAGCAGGTTCCTTTGGTGCTTCTTCTGCAGGGGCAGTTGTTTCACCAATGTTTTCGCTATGCTGAATTTTCATATTATCAATTTTAATGCTTTCCATTTCACCAATTTTAACAGCCTGTTCAAGCACAAAGCCGGGATTATTTGTATGGATATGAACTTTAACAACATCGTCGTCATCAATTACAAGCATACAATCACCCTTTGGTGAAATATCACTGCGGAATTTATCTATGCTGTAATCAGTTTTTTTAGCAATAATAAATTCTGTGCAGTACATAAATTCGATGTCTGCAGTATCAATTTCAGTTCTGTTTACAACAGAAGGTGCTACAGAAACCGAAGCTCCGTCATTAAGTGCAATTTCCTCACCATTTAACGCACTTAAGCAGCCCTCTAAAATTGTGCATAAACCCATACCACCTGCATCAACAACACCAGCCTGTTTAAGTACAGGAAGCATTTCAGGAGTTTTGTTTAAAACTTCCCTTGCATGTTCACACACAAGCTTTGCAAATTCACAAATATCTTCTGTTTTAGGTGCTATTTTTACCGCATATTCAGCAGTTTCTCTGGAAACTGTAAGTATTGTACCCTCAGTAGGCTTCATAACCGCTTTATACGCAGTTTTGTTAGCATTATCAAAAGCTGCAGCAAGCTGTACTGTATTAATTTCATCGAGATTATTAAGCCCCTTATAAAAACCTCTGAAAAGCTGAGATGAAATAACACCACTGTTACCTCTTGCACCACGAAGGGAAGCAGAGGCTATAATTTCCGCAACCTTGGAAACACTGTTTGTATCAAGCCCTGCAATCTGACGTGCAGCAGCCATAACTGTCATAGACATATTAGTACCTGTATCACCGTCAGGAACAGGGAATACATTTAAATCATCAACCATTTTTTTATTATTTTCAAGGTTGCTTGCACCGCTTAAAAAAGCTTTTTTAAGCATATTGCCAT
>JAZSKK010000067.1:0-1812 GCA_045534795.1 Clostridia bacterium
AAAAACATTCAGGTAGTTTTTGAACAGGATAAAATTTCAAACTTCGCAGAGGTTTGTAAGTTAAATATCGGTTCATCACTTAGAATAAAAGGTATTCTTGTGGATACACCTGACGCTAAACAGCCTTTTGAAATTAAGGCTACTGAAATTTGTGTTGAAGGTCAAAGCACTCCTGAATATCCATTACAGCCAAAAAGACATTCTTATGAATTTTTAAGAACTATACCGCATTTAAGAGCAAGAACAAATACCTTTTCTGCTGTGTTCAGAGTACGTTCATTGATTGCTTATGCTATTCATAAGTTCTTTAATGACAGAGGCTTTGTTTATGTGCATACACCTATTATCACAGGCTCTGACTGTGAGGGTGCAGGTGAAATGTTTAGGGTAACTACAATGGACCTTAATGATATTCCAAAGACAGATGATGGCAAGGTTGACTATTCTGAAGACTTTTTCAAGAGAGAAACTTCTCTTACCGTATCAGGTCAGCTTGAGGGTGAAACCTTTGCTATGGCTTTTGGCGATATATATACATTTGGACCAACCTTCCGTGCTGAAAATTCAAATACAACAAGACACGCTGCAGAATTTTGGATGATAGAGCCTGAAATTGCTTTTGCAGACCTTAATGACAATATGCAGCTTGCAGAAGATATGCTTAAGTTTGTAATTAAATACGTTCTTGATAATGCGCCTGCTGAAATGGAATTTTTTAATAAATTCATTGACAAAGGCTTGCTTGACAGATTGAATGGTATTTTGAACAGTGAATTTGGACATGTAACATATACAGAAGCTATCGAATTACTTGAAAAGAGCGGTAAAAAGTTTGAATATCCTGTTAAGTGGGGTATTGACTTGCAGACAGAGCATGAAAGATATCTTACTGAAGAAATATTTAAACGTCCTGTTTTTGTTACCGATTATCCAAAGGAAATAAAGGCTTTTTATATGCGTCTTAATGATGATGGCAAGACTGTTGCCGCTATGGACTGCCTTGTTCCTGGTATCGGTGAAATTATCGGCGGTAGCCAAAGGGAAGAAAGACTTGATGTCTTGACTGCAAGAATGGCAGAGCTTGGTCTTGGTGAGGAAGATTACGGTCACTATCTTGACCTTAGAAGATATGGCGGTACAAAGCACGCAGGCTTTGGACTTGGTTTTGAAAGAGCTGTTATGTATCTTACAGGTATGGGTAATATCCGTGATGTATTGCCTTATCCAAGAACAGTTAATAACTTGGGTTAATATTTAGGAGTTGCGAAAGCAACTCCTTTTTTGTTGATTTTTACAACCAAATGATGTATAATTAAATAGTAAATTGTTTTAAAAGGAGTATTGAAAATGATTATTGATACATTAAAAAATTGTGAGTGCTATTATGGTGTAAATGCAAGGTTTGAAAAAGCATTTGATTTTATAAAAAAAGCAGTTAAAGAAAATTTGCCTGTGGGTAAATATGAAATTGACGGAACTGATGTTTATGCTATGGTTCAGGAATATGATACAAAATTACCTGATGAAGCAAGGTTTGAAGCACATAAGAATTATATCGACATTCAGTATATAATTTCAGGCGTAGAAAAAATGGAAGTGACGGATATTTCCAAAGCAAAGCCTAATACAGAGTATAGTGCCGAAAAAGATGTAATCTTTTTTGATGATTCAAATATGTCAACCGTTGGTGTATTTACAGATGAAGAATATGCCGTATTTTTCCCACATGATGTACATAAGCCGGGTATGGCAAAGGATAATATAAGGTCAACTGTAAGAAAAATAGTTGTTAAGGTAAAAGTTAATTAATGT
>JAZSKK010000062.1:0-13867 GCA_045534795.1 Clostridia bacterium
ATTTAAAAAATTTTTTAAATTAGAGATTAGATATAAAACCCAAGGATTATTCCTTGGGTTTTTGTCGTTATGCAAATAACTTTGTTATTATGTAGTATATGGTGGTAAGTAAAGCCAATATAACAAGAGTAATCCATACAGGCAGGGGCTTTTTACGGGGCTTTCTGTCTATTTTTTTAAATATGGGTGCGGTAATAATTATTAAAATTGTGGGTATTAAAAGGGTAAGGAACATATACTTTTGTGTTAAATAATTTCTTATATTCATTTCAAGCAAAATATAACCAATAATTATGCCTGCTATAAAAACTGTGTCTATTTGCCTGTCCCTTTTATGTCGAATATCTGTCTGTTTCTTTCTTGTACTCGTTTTCCACTTTGCAATATTATCAGCAAATTCCTGACCAAACTTTTCTGCGTATAACGCTTCGGGTTCTGAACCTAAAAGCTCTGCTTCTAATTGTGTAAGCTCGGTTTTTTCAAGGCAATTGGCATATCCGCAGAATTTACATATTCTTGTAAACTCATCCTTTTGATGTGGATATCCGCATATTCTGCAAATGTAGTATTCTTCGGTTTTGACTATCTCCACACCCTGAGTTTCGCACTGCTGACAAATATGGTATGCTGTTCCGTCTTCGGTGTGGCATAGTATCATATTGCTCTTGTCAAATTCTTTTCCGCAAATATTACAGTTCATAATATTTCTCCTTTACGGTTTTTCTCAAGGTAAAAACCCCTCTGATTGCATAATAGCACAATCCAAGGGGTTACGTCAACTATTTTATGGGTATCATAAGTTGTCTGCCGTCAAATATTTCATTATCCGATGTTATGTTATTAATTTCCATAAGTGCCTGTTTTGTAATTCTGTGTCTTTTTGCAATGCTCCACAAATTATCGTCTTTTTTTGCAAAGTATATTTTTATACAGTAGGATTTTCTTACATCAAAGCTCTGACTGTCATCACGTTGTACATCTGTAATATATTCCGTAGCGTCATTGGATAAAATGTCTGTATCTACCTGTAGTACAAATCTCAAATCTATTTCCCTGCCCAGGCTGATTGTGTAGGATGAATGTATCACGTCTATACGTACATCGCATATCATATCTCCCGTGCCGTCATCAATGTCAAAAGAGTGGGAAAATTTCTGATGATGCTTGTGTGTGGTTATGGGGCTTAATGACTGGTCGGATACATACATAATATCCGATTCAATTATTCCCTCTATAATTACCTTTTTGTTTTCGATTCTTGCATCTGCAAGGTATGCATGGGGAGAAATGTTAAAAATCTGTATAATTTCAGGCATATCATCACTTAATGTTACAACATCCTTTGAGGAAATCTGACAACTGTTTTCACCTGTAAGCCGTGTTACTGCTGCACTCTCTCGGTTTATATGCAATGGATATTTTGTGCAGTAGGCATCCCTTACTACGTTTGTGCTGAATTGACTGCATGCCTTTGCGTTGGCGGTAATCATACATTCCATAGCTATAAATCTGTTATCCCCGTCACCGTCGTTTTCGGGCTTGAAAAATATTCTGTTCACACAAAGCTTCAACCGTGCCTTCATATCCTCCGTTACGTCAGACATTGCAATTATTTCCGCAATAGGAACTTCGTGCTCCGTACAGTATATTTTGCCATCAATATCGCTGCAGTATATTGTAGATACCAAAAGAGTCCCCTTTACTATCATTTTGTTTGTGCTAAGTGAATATTCCTTGTTCCTTATACAGGCGTCCATACGAAGAATTTTTTCAATAGATGGTTTACCGTTTGGCAATTCCAGCTTTTCCCTGATGCATAATTGCTCACACACCCTGCTTACAGTTTTGTATGGGGTTATACATTGATTTAAAATTTCGTATGGTTCATCTGTTGTCATAGAGGTACAAAGGGTTGTGTTTACATCCTCTACGGCATTTGCATCTATTCCCATAAGAACCTTTACATTAAGCTTTCGCGAGTTTAATATTGTGTAGTCCACATTGTCCACGTTAATTTCTGCCTCTGTGTACATTCCTTCCGTTGAGCCTTTAGAATCCATTATGTGAGAAAATTGCTGAGTTGATGATATACTGTACACACCCTCATCATCACCAAGGTATAAAATTACAATATCTGCCCGGCCATCAACTGTTATGCGGTCTTTTCCGCAACTTTTATTTACAATGCCGGCAGTAGAGCTTACCTGTATAATCTTGGCAATATCAGGGTACACGTCAGGTACAATAACGTCCGTCTCGCAATAAGCCTGTGAAAAAAGTGCAATAGATTTTTCGCCTATACATACATTTTCTTTGTTCAGTTCAGTCATTTATACAACCTCCGTAATACTTTATACTAAATAAATATTATATTTGTCTTTTATTTATGACGAAAATGTGATAAAATACAAAAAGAAGTATTTTTTGAAAGGATTTTAAAGCATGGCATTTGATGGTGTAGCAATTTCGTGTATGGTACACGAGCTTAATGATATATTGATACATGGCAGAGTGGACAAGGTACTTCAGCCTGAATATGATGAAATTATTCTGGCAGTACGTTCAGGGGGAAAAAACCGTAAGGTGGTTTTGAGTGCAAGTTCATCTAATCCCCGTGTTCATATTACAACTGTTCAAAAGGAAAACCCGGAAAAAGCGCCTATGTTTTGTATGCTGCTGCGTAAGCACCTTTTGGGAGGAAAGGTTGTTGCAGTTACTCAACCGGACTTTGAACGTGTAGTGGAATTTCATATTGAAAGCCACGATGAACTTGGTGATGTTTCAGTAAAACGTCTTATTATAGAGGTTATGGGCAGAGTTAGCAATATTATCCTTGTGGATTCTGCAGGCAAGGTGCTGGGCAGTATAAAGCACATTGACTTTTCCGTATCACAGGTGCGTCAGCTTATTCCGGGAATGATGTACGAAATGCCTCCGTCACAGGGTAAAATTAATCCCCTCACCGTTGACGAGGATGCTGTTGAGGACAAATTGTGGAATTATAGCCTGAATGCTGACAAATTTCTGCTTGATACCTTTGTTGGAATAGGACCTCTTTCTGCAAGGGAAATTGCATATTGTGCCACAGGCAGTACAGATACAAATTGCCAGCTTATGACAAATGAGCAAAAAATAAAATTTGTAAAATATATAAAAGAATTTTTTGAAAATATTAAAAAATCCAAATTTTCACCTGTTTTAATATATAAAGATGATGAAAAAATAAAGGATTTCAGCGGAATAAATATTACTCATTATGAAAATACTTTTATAGTAAAAGCTTTTGAAACATTAAACGATGCTGTTGATGAATTTTTTAAAACAAAGGATTTTCAAGAGCGTATATCTCAAAAAACATCAAGTCTTTTAAAATTCATAGATATAAATATTCAAAGATGTCAGAAAAAGTTAGCATTACAACAGCAAAAGATGAAGGATTGTGAAAATAAGGGAAAAAATAAAGTTATTGGTGATTTGCTGACTGCTAATTTGTACAGAATAAACTATGGGGACAAATTTGTAGAGGCAGAGGATTATTACAACAATATGCAGGTTGTAAAAATACCGTTAAAGCCGGAACTTTCGCCTGCACAGAATGCCCAAAGGTATTATACTATTTATCAAAAATTAAAAAATGCAGAGGTTATCACCGCACAGCAGATGGAGCTTGCGAAGCAGGAAATTGATTATCTGGAAAGCGTTAAGGAAAATCTTTTGATTGTAGAAAACGAAAGGGAAATAAATGAGCTTCGTGATGAATTGTACAGTCAGGGATACAGGATAAAGCGTGGAGAAAAATCAAAAATACGCAAGCAGGTATCTAAACCATTGGAATTTCAGTTATCTGATGGCTTTGTGGCGTACGTGGGCAGAAATAATACGCAAAATGATGAGCTTACACTTCGTCAGTCAAGGTCAAACGACCTGTGGTTTCACACTAAGTATATTCACGGCAGCCATACGGTTATAAAGACAGATGGTAGAATGCCTTCGGATGATGTAATAGTAGAGGCTGCAAAAATTTGCGCATACTATAGCAAGGCGCGTGATTCTGCAAATGTTCCTGTGGATTATACTATTATCAAGAATGTAAAAAAACCAAATGGTGCTAAACCGGGTATGGTAATATATGATAATTACAATACAGTAAATGTCAAACCGGAATTGCCTGACAACATCGAAAAAAATTAACATTAAAAGTCTTTTCAAATTGCACATACTAAAAGAGGGAGGTGTGATTTTGAAAAGACTTTCTTTATTTTCAATTTGTATTGCGATAAATTTTTTTCTTTGCGGATGCGGTACAAGTTCAATGGTTGCCCAGGGTATGGGTTATGACAATACAAAAATAGGATGGGGACTTAAAAGAGTGGAAAATTCCCAACCTGAGGTTCCTGCATACTGGCAGGAAATGCTAAAGAAATACGACGGCTATTATCTTGGCAATACCACCGAAAAGGTAATGTATCTTACCTTTGATGAGGGTTATGAAAACGGTTATACTGCTAAAATTTTAGATGTGCTGAAAAAGAGAAAAACCCCTGCCGCCTTTTTTGTAACAGGGCCTTATGTTAAAAATGAACCGGAATTAATTAAACGAATGGTGGATGAAGGGCATATAGTAGGTAACCATACGGTCAACCATCCAAGTATGCCTGATGTGGGGGACGAAGAACTTGTCAGGGAGCTTTCTGACCTTAATGATAATTTCTTCAGGCTGACAAATACTAATATGAAGTATATGCGTCCGCCAAAAGGGGAGTTTTCAGAAAGAACCCTTGCTTTAACCCAAAAAAACGGATACAAAAGTATTTTTTGGAGTGTTGCTTATGCTGACTGGGATACAAAAAATCAAAAAGGTATAAATTATGCGGTAGAGCAGGTGACAAAGCAATTTCATAACGGTGCAATAATTTTGCTTCATGCGGTTTCGGAAGATAATGCCGAAGCTTTGGAACAAATTATCAATATCGCTACGGAACAAGGTTATGTATTCAAAAGCCTAGAAGATTTATAATCTGTCACCAAAATATACACTTATTCCAATAATTTTTGCAGGATATGACGTTGTAAACAGGGGCAATTTATTCACTGTGAGGTGATTTAATTGCATAAGCGAATAACAAAAAAGCTATCCTTTTTGTTAGCTGGTCTTTTTGCTTTTTCATATCAGTTTGCTAATTATACACCCACCACATCAGACTATAAAACCGTAGGTGCTACAAGTAATTATGAGGTTATACTCGGAGGGCAAAGTATCGGAGTAAACATAAATGTTGAGGGTATTATGATACTTGGCTTTTCAGACTTTTACGGCGAGGATGGTAAAAAGCATTGCCCTGCAAAGGAAGCAGGACTTAAGGAAAGCGACGTTATAGTTTCCGTTAATGAAAATACTGTTACCTCTGCAACGGAATTTGCCAATGTTGTTGACCAATGCACGGATACAGGGATGAATATCTGTTATAAGCGGGGACAGCAGACCTTATATACCCACATAATACCTGTAAAATCCGCAGATGACGGAAAATATCATCTTGGGCTGTGGGCAAGGGATGGAACAACAGGCATAGGAACACTTACCTTTATTGACCCAATTACAAAAAGATTTGGTGCATTAGGTCATGGAGTAACCGATGCAGACACAGGGGAATTAATAATAACAGGCAAGGGCAATATTTACTATTCTTCAATCAACGGTGTGGAAAAGGGTTGTGCTAATCAGACCGGTGAATTACAAGGATATTTTATTTCTTCGGAAATAGGTGATATATCCTCAAATACAGAATATGGAATATTCGGTAATTTTAATGAAAATTTTGATTATACAAATGTTGTTCCCATAGCATCAAGGCAGGAAATTTCCACAGGCGAGGCAGTAATATATTGTTGTATAGATGGCAATAATATAGAGCAGTTTGATGTAAACATTGAAAAAATAAATATAAATTCCACCGACAATAAAAGTATGGTAATACGCATAACGGATGAAAGGCTCATCACACATACCGGGGGTATAGTACAGGGAATGAGCGGAAGCCCAATCGTTCAGAATGGAAAATTGGTCGGTGCCGTAACCCACGTTTTTTTAAATAACCCCACAAAGGGCTACGGAATATTTGTTGAGAATATGTTAAAAGGAATTGATTAAATTAAAACCCAAGGTCGGCTTTTAGGTCTTGGGTTTTAGAAATATACTATTGACATTTTTCGTTATAAAATGTATAATCAATTTAGCATTTGCACGAAGCAAATATTTATATGGACCGAAGTCCTTTAACCGATTTTAAAAAATAAATATTTTAATGGATTTGTAGCCATATATCTTGTCAGAAGTGCAGGATATATGGCTTTTTGTTTAAGGAGTAATTATGGGATATTTTAAAAAGTACTTTAATCGTTCAAAACTAAATATGCCGGTTATAATAATTATACTTGTAATGGTTGCCATAGTATCTGTGCTTTTGGCTACAGGTATAGGCCCTGTGACTGTATCACCTGTTACGACGGCTGGAATTTTGATTTCAAAAATCCCCTTTATAGGCGGATTTGTTGAACATACATGGCAGCCTCTTGAGGCTAATATTATTATGGGGTTACGATTGCCAAGGGTTCTTTTGGGTATGATAGTAGGTGCATCGTTGGCGGTTTGTGGGGTCACTATGCAGGCGTTGGTGCGTAACCATTTGGCAGACCCTTTTATACTTGGTGTTTCATCAGGTGCATCTGCCTTTGCAACCTTGGGTATGCTATTCGGTGCATTTTCGTTTTTAGGAACATATTCTCTTTCTATAAGTGCTTTTATAGGTTCGCTGGTGACCATAGTTTTAGTATATACAATTTCACGTGTACGCGGACGGATAAATATAACCCAGCTTTTACTTTCAGGTGTTGCACTTTCTATGATTATGGATGGTATCACAAGCGTTATCAAGCTCAGTGCACCTAATGCTCTTGGGCTACATAATGCAGAATTTTGGATGTCAGGCAGTCTTGCAGGGGCAAAATGGGCATATCTTGGACTCCCTCTTGTGGTGCTTTTGGTATGTATGCTTATTTTAATGATAAACTATCGCGGATTAAATTTACTTTTGCTGGGTGAAGAAAGCGCAGGTGCTTTGGGAATCAATGTCAGCAGATTGCAAAAGCTGTTGATGTTGGTAGCGTCACTTATGGCAGGGGTGACAATTTCAGTTAGCGGCTCTATTGGTTTTGTGGGGCTTATGGTACCGCATTTTACACGTTTTTTAGTAGGTGGTGACCATAAAAAGGTACTGCCAATATCCGCATTGCTTGGTGGTATATTGGTTGTGTGGGTTGATGTTGCCGCAAGGATGCTTATTGCACCTGAAGAATTGCCTGTGGGAATATTGACAGCAATTATAGGCGGGCCTGTTTTTATATTGCTTTTAAAGAAAAATACAAGGGGCGGAAAATAAAGAGGAGGGTAATTGATGGTTATGCAAATTAACGGAATTACTTATTCCTATGATGATAAGGAAGCAGTAAGTGATGTGACAATAAATGTTGATAAAGGCGAGTTTGTGGGGATAATAGGACCCAATGGAAGCGGAAAATCAACAGTTTTGAAAAACGCTTATCGTGCAATTATTCCTGATGATGGCGAAATTTTACTTGATGGTGAAAACCTGTTTAAAATGAAGCATAAAAAAACTGCACAGAAGATGGCGGTGGTTAGTCAGGAAAATAAAATTCCTTTTGATTTTTTAGTGGAAGAAATGGTGGCTATGGGTCGTACGCCGTACAAAAAGCTTTTTGATATTGATACCGCCGAAGACAGATACATGGTTTTTCACGCCCTTGAACATGTGGGTATGGAAAATAAAGCAAAAAAGCATTATCAAAACCTGTCGGGCGGTGAAAAGCAAAGGGTACTCCTTGCCCGTACCATTGCACAGGAAAGCGACTTTTTCATACTTGATGAACCAACAAATCACCTTGATATAAATTATCAGATGCAAATTTTTGATTTTATTAAAAGGCTTAAGGTTACAGTTTTATCTGCAATACACGACCTTAACATGGCGGCATTGTATTGTGACCGTATATATGCTATGAAAAACGGGCGGATTGTGTATAGCGGAACACCGGAGGAAGTGCTTACGGAGGAAAGAATATATGATGTTTTCGGTGTAAAAAGCTCCGTGATAAAACATCCTGTTACAGGAAAACTTTCCATAACCTTTTTGCCACAATGGATTACAAAGGAGGATAAATGATGAAGAGATTTGTTATTTTACTTTCTGTTTTGGCATTAACGCTGACAGGATGTGGTATAAACAGCGATATGGATATGGAAAAGGTGTATGAGGGATACCCTGTAGTTGTGGAAAACTATGGGAGAAGTGTCAGCATACAACAAAAACCAACAAAGGTGCTTACGCTTGGGCCCAATTGTACCGAGCTTTTTGTTGCCTTAGGACTTGAGGAATATGTTATCGGAAAATCCCTTGTCAACCACAGTCGCGGACCTTTGGAGGAATATGCCCATAGTGTCAATAATATTCCTCAGCTTAATTATGGCTCTGCAACCCGTGAAGCTGTGTTAACAAGTGGAGCAGACTTTATCTATGCACTGGATTGGGAAATAAACGACCAGGGAGTTAACATTGAAGAAGCATCACAGTACGGAATTAACGTTTATGTTAACAGGGCTACTACCTTGGAACAGCAATATAATGAAATTTTAGATATAGGAAGGATATTTAAAGTTGAGCAAACCACACAGGATTTTGTTGATGACCAGAAGGCACGTATTTTTGCAGTACGTGAAAAATTAACAAATACACAACCTGTAAAAGTTTTGGTTTATGATAGCGGTAATGACGGCGTATTCACTTGTTCAGGAAACAATTTTGAATCCATGCTTATTGAACAGGCAGGGGGCAGAAATATTTTTGATGATATTACTGAAAAACAATGGATTACCGTAAGCTATGAGGAAGTTTTAAAGCGAAATCCGGATATTATAGTAATACACGATTATGATACACCGTCTGTTGAGGAGAAAATAGCAGAAATTAAGGCGAATCCAAGCCTTTCACAGCTCGATTGTGTAAAAAACAACCGCTTTGCGGTAATTACTTTAGAAAGTGTGCTGGCAGGTAATCGTATGGCGTATGCGGTGGAAAGCCTTGCAAAAGCCTTCTATCCTTCATTGTTTAATTAAACATCCTTGATAACTTTAAAAAATTAATTGTGCAAATCGACAGTATAATATTATGAGGTCAAGCTTTTTTACCCTTTTTTGTGTCGAAACACGTCGAAAAAGGTATGTGATTTTAACGGAAAAAAGCATTTTTAACAAAGATTATTAAAGTATGGAAAAATTTTCCATTTACTATTGTAAAATCTTTCCAAAAATATTATAATTATTTTAAAGCAGACAAAAATTTACAGGAGGGTAAATCGAAAATGGAAAAAATTAAGCTAATGGTAGTGGATGACAACAGAGAATTTTGCAGTTTGGTCAGGGATTATGTTCAGATGAGTGATGATGTAGAGTTTGTAGGTGCAGCATTTGATGGAATAGCGGCTCTTGATATGATACGAAACAAAAAGCCTGATGTGGTTTTGTTGGATAATGTTATGCCTCAACTGGACGGAATAGGCGTACTCAGTCATTTACAGGATTTTGCAGCCAATGACAGGCCAAAGATTGTTACGGTAACAGCGTGTCCTACAGATGTATTTATGTCAAATGCATACAAGCTTGGTGTAAGCTACGCCATGTCACGAAAAATAGATATTAATGAAATGATAGACCGTTGCAGAATGGTACATAAAAACAGACCTGCGGAAGCCAAAAATGAAAAGTTGAAAATAGAGGATATAGAAAGTATGGTAACAGAAATGATTCACGAGGTTGGTGTACCTGCACATATTAAAGGGTATTCATATCTTCGTGTGGCAATTATGCTTGTACTTGAAGACCGCCAGTTGATTGAATCTATAACAAAGCTTTTGTATCCTACCGTTGCAAAGCGTTTTAATACATCTGCAAGCCGTGTTGAAAGGGCAATTCGTCATGCTATTGAGGTTGCATGGGTAAGGGGAGATACCGATACATTAAACAGCATATTCGGTTTTACTATTAATCAGTCCAAGGGCAAGCCTACAAATAGTGAATTTATTGCAATGATTTCCGATAAATTAAGACTTCAGATGAAAAAAGCTAACTAAATTAAATAATAAAAAAAGAGTATGCAGTTTAATCTGCATACTCTTTTTGTTATAAGTATTTTGGTATTTTTACGTGATATTCTATATAATCCTCCGTTTCGTTTTTTTCCGAATAAGCGTTTACGCCAGACTTATTCATCATATCTATTGCCTGCTTTATGGTATTGGAAAAAATGCGAATATCCTTGAATATTCTTGTTGATTTTTGATTATTTTTAGGCTTTTGCGGTGCAAGTAAAAATTCAATATATTCATCAGTCTGTGTTACGTTAAGGTTGCTTTCAGTAATTTTTTTAAGAGCTTTTAACTGCATATCCTCGTCTGGCAGCTTCAGTAATGCTCTTGCGTGTCGTTCTGTAAGATTATTTGATTTTATAATCTTTTTTACAACAGGGCTTAGTTTTAAAATACGTATCTTGTTTGCTATGGTTGCTTGTGTCTTGCCGATTTTGACAGCAAGCTCCTCCTGCGTTATGTTAAAGTCAGATATAAGGTTGCTGTACCCCTCTGCCTCATCAAAAAAACTCAGGTTTTCCCGTTGCAGATTTTCAATCATTGCAATTGCAGCGCTTTCGTAATTGCTTACGTCTATTATAATTGCAAGGATATATTTCATACCTGCCATTGAGCATGCCCTAAGACGCCGTTCCCCTGCAATCAGCTCATACTTTGAATATGTACCCTTTCGTACGGTTATAGGTTGTATAAGTCCGTATTGCTTTATGGAATCACAAAGCTCCGCCAAGGTATCTGTTGAAAAGGTCTTTCTGGGCTGATGGGGGTTTGCTACTATCTGGTCTATTGGTATTTCCGTAAATTTTGACCTTTGCTCTTTGGTTTTAAAAAGTGACATTACCTCCACTTTCAACATCCTTTCTTTGGTATCTTTATTAATTATATTATACCAAAAACTGGAAATATATGGAAATAAAATCGTTCCAAAAGTTTTGACATTACTCAGTAAAAAGTCAATAAAAAAGACAGCATATCTGTAAATAATACAAAATGCTGTCTGTTTTTTTAGTACCCCAATTCGTCGGTTAAGGTTTCGTCGTTATCTATCCATTCCTGAACATCTACAATTGTGTATGTATCACGGCTGTTTCTGATGACAACTTCCTTTATACCGGAATTTATTATCATCCTTTTGCACATGGCACAGCTTGAGGCATCAGGTATAAGCTCACCTGTGTTTGCATCCTTGCCTGCAAGGTACAATGTTGCACCTATCATATCCCTTCTTGATGCACTGATTATAGCATTGGCCTCGGAATGCACACTGCGACACAGCTCGTATCTTTGGCCTCTTGGGATATTAAGCTTTTCTCTTCTGCAAAAGCCCATATCCAGGCAGTTTTTACGTCCTCTGGGAGAGCCTGTGTATCCTGTAGATATAATTTCATCATTTTTCACAATAATTGTACCATAATTTCTGCGTAGGCATGTACCTCGCTCTAAAACGGTTTCAGCTATATCCAGGTAGTAGTTGTGTTTATCTCTGCGTTCCATTAAGCTTCAACTCCTTTTTTATCTGTTTTCCAGTTCCATTACTTTATCTACTCTGTTTTGGTGTCTGCCACCCATAAATTCCGCATTCATATATGCTTCCACAATATCAGTAGCAATTTCCGGGCCTGTAATTCTTCCTCCAAGGCATATTACGTTGGAATTGTTATGCATTTTTGTCATTCTTGCGCTAAAGGAATCTGTTACATGTGCGGCACGTATGCCATTTATTTTATTTGCGCAGATGCTCATACCTATACCTGTTCCGCATGTAAGAATTCCAAATTCACATTCCCCTGATACAACACTTTCACATAAGGGTATGGCGATGTCGGGATAATCTATTGAATCCGTATTATGTATGCCAAAATCCTTTACCTCAATGCCCTTTGATTCCAATAAGCTTTTAATGTGTTCTTTAAGCTCGTAACCGCCGTGGTCACATCCTATTCCTATCATTGTACTCCCTTTCCGCCTGAGAAAGCCTTAAATATGTTGGTACAAGGCTTGCATAGTCGCAGGCATATTCTTTTTTATATTCTGATTTTGCACACTCTGCAACCCCACCACCGTTTATATGCAATAGATTTGCAGGTGCAAAATGAGCTTTTTCTCCCAGTTTTTCAGTTATTTTATCTTTGAATACAGGTACGCCGTCACCAAGGAATATCACATCGGTGTCGATTTCGTTTAATAAATCTTCCAATGCCATAGCCCTGTCATCATTTACGGTTATAAGTTCATCGTTTTGCCAACGGTATGTAGCGGTATATACCTGTTCTCTCCTTGCGTCCATTATCGGGCAGATAAGATAATCTGTATATTTAATATTATAAGCCATAGCCATCAGGGCAGATACCCCTATCATAGGCTTGTTTACAGCGTGTGCCAATGCCTTTGCGGTTGCTACACCTATTCTTTCCCCTGTAAATGAGCCAGGACCTACAGTTACTGCAAACAGGTCTATGTCCGCAAATTCTGCTTCCGCATTTTTCATCATATATTCAATTTGAGGTAAAAGCTTTGTGGAATGTGTGGTTTTGTTGTTCAGGGAAAACTGGGCAATTAATACATCGTCCTCCATCAAAGCGGCAGTTGCTACGTTAGAGCAGCTGTCTATTGCAAGAATTTTCATCTTAACACCTCTATATCTCTGTAATTATCAGCTTTTGACAAATCCCTTGAAATTGAAATTTTTACGGTATTTTCAGGTAAGATGTCTGTTAAATTTTCTGCCCACTCTATAACACATATTCCGTCGTTAAACAAATATTCATCAAATCCGCCGTCAATCCAGCTTTGGCTGTCTATTCGGTATGCATCAAAGTGATATACGGTAATGTCACCGCAATATTCGTTAACTATTGTAAAGGTGGGGCTGTGCACATCCTCAATACCAAAATATCCGCAAATACCCTTGGTAAGGGCGGTTTTGCCTGCACCAAGGTCGCCGAAAAAAGCGACCACGTCACCTTTTTTCAGTTCCTTTGCAAGTTCATATCCTATTTTATAAGTGTCAGCTTCGTTGTTTGATACGTATTTCATAAAAACTCCATTAAATAACGTTTACATATTTTCCGTTACCGCATTTTTTTATTATTGCACGACCGTTTGACACATCAACAAGCTTTTCTTCAAAGCCTTCAAGGTCATAAGGAACATAGTATGTAAGGGTAACGTCATTTGTGTATTCTGTTTCTCCTGCAATACAGCCCATTGCCAAAGCTTCCGACTGTATTCTGGCAAGCATTGTGTAATCTATATTTACCTTATATTCAAAACAATAATATTTTTCCAAAACCTGTGCCGCATCTACGGCAATTTTTGCACCCTTTGAGTACGCACGTACTAAGCCGCCTGCACCCAATAATGTGCCGCCAAAATATCTGGTGACTACAACACAAATATCAGTAAGCCCCTCTTTTTGAATAACATCAAGGGTGGGGATTCCCGCAGTCCCTGCAGGTTCACCGTCATCAGAATATCGCTGAATATTATTTTCTCTGACCTTGTAGGCATATACGTTATGTGTTGCATCAGGGTGTTTTGAACGGATTTTTCTGATAAAATCTATAGCCTCTTCCTCTGTAACAACAGGCTTTGCATAGCCGATAAATCTGGATTTTTTTTCAACAAATTCATCAGAATTTTCTGTTTT
>JAZSKK010000051.1:0-2416 GCA_045534795.1 Clostridia bacterium
GAGAAAAATGGGACAGAAATGAAAAGTTAAGAATTCATATGATAAATGATTTAGAGAATGAGTATCATATAATAGGAAAAAGCGAAAAAGAAATTGTTGAATTGTTAGGAAACCCCTCATATATTCCTGAATATGTAGAATATAGATATGAATATTATATTGGGGATAGTATGATTGACCCTTATACATACGATGTTATATTTGATGCAGGATTTGTAAAGGACACAAGAATAACAGAACATTAAAAACCCGGCATCTAAAATGTACAATAATTTTATAATCAACAGGTATTAATTGCAAAGGGATGATTTAATATGAATATGAATTTTGAAAGAAGGCTGCCTACTGCAGATGAAATTAAATTGCAGTATCCCCTTTCCCCACTACATACAGAGGCTAAAAAAGCACGAGACAAAATGATTGCAGATGTTTTTTTAGGTAAATCAGACAAGTTTATACTTATAATAGGTCCATGCTCAGCAGACCGCACAGACTCTGTTATGGACTATACATGCAGGCTTGCAAAAATTCAGGAGCAGGTAAAAGATAAAATTATCATTATTCCAAGAATATATACAAACAAGCCACGTACTACAGGCGACGGATACAAGGGCATGGTTCATCAGCCAAATCCTAACGAAAAACCTGATATGCTAAAGGGTATTATGGCTATAAGGAATTTGCACGCTCAGGTAATTTCGGAAACAGGCTTTTTCTGTGCCGATGAAATGCTGTACCCTGAAAATTACAGCTATCTTTCCGATATTTTGTCTTATGTTGCCGTTGGTGCAAGGTCTGTTGAAAATCAACAGCATCGCTTAGTTTCCAGTGGTATGGATATTCCGGTAGGTATGAAAAACCCCACAAGCGGTGACTATTCCGTTATGATTAATTCTATTGTTGCAGCAACCCATTCCCACACCTTTATATACAACGGATGGGAGGTTACTACACAAGGTAATCCATTGGCACACGCAATATTACGAGGTTCAGTAAACAAGCACGGTCAGTCTTTACCAAACTATCATTATGAGGACCTTATGAGACTATATGATATTTATGCTGGAAAAGGCATAGACAATATGGCTCTTATTGTTGATGCAAACCACGCAAATTCCAATAAACAATATCTTGAGCAGATAAGAATATGCAAGGAAGTTTTGCATAGTTGCCGTCATAGTGCAGATATTAAAAAACTTGTAAAAGGTTTTATGATTGAAAGCTATATTGAAGACGGGTGCCAGAAAATTGGCGAAGGAATTTACGGGAAATCCATTACAGACCCTTGTCTTGGTTGGGAAAAATCACAAAAGCTTATTTTTGATATTGCAGAATTATTATAAAAAATTAAGCCACCTTACCAAGGTGGCTTAAATAATTTTAGACCGAAAATAATCAAATAACTTAACTATCGGTATGCATAACAGGAACCAATAAATAAAATATCTGACACATATCTGCCCCAGGAAGTTGAAGCTTTTATCAGAATAGTCCCATACGTTCCATTTTAATATCACATTGACTATAAGACCTGTTACAAGCTCTACAGAGGTGATGATTATTGCCCCTGCAATACATTTATATAGCAAATTCATATCATTAAATTCGGCATTAATTACATATATCAGCATTGCACAAAGTCCGCCTGCTACTGCCATTGTCCAATGTGTATGTCCACGCCATAAAATCTCTATTGCAAGATAATTGATTGCACCAAAAATAAAAATGACTGCCTGTTCCATAATAAATTCTCCTTAAGTTTAATTTATTATGCCGAAACAGGCAGTTTTTATACACTTATTTATTCCAATTCAAATGCTCCTGTGTAAAGCTGATAATATTTACCTTTTTTAGCTATAAGATCGTCGTGATTACCACGCTCTATAATACGTCCTTTATCTAAAACTATAATTACATCTGAATTCTGAATGGTGGAAAGACGATGGGCTATAACAAAAACTGTTCTGCCCTGCATCAGTCTGTCCATACCCTTTTGCACTATTGATTCCGTACGGGTATCTATGCTTGACGTAGCTTCATCCAATATCATAACAGGGGGGTCTGCAACCGCTGCCCTCGCAATGGAAATAAGCTGTCGCTGACCTTGTGACAGGCTGTTGCCCTCATTTCCTATTACTGTGTTGTACCCATCAGGCAACATATTTATAAAGCTATCAGCATTGGCAAGTCTTGCGGCTGCATATACTTCCTCGTCTGTTGCATCCAGCTTACCATATCGGATATTTTCCATAATTGTACCTGTAAATAAATTTACATCCTGCAAAACTATACCCAGAGAACGGCGAAGGTCAGTCTTCTTAATCTTGTTTATATTTATATCATCATAACGGATTTTGCCGTCAGCAATATCATAAAATCTGTTTATAAGGTTTGTTATCGTTGTCTTACCTGCCCC
>JAZSKK010000215.1:0-6299 GCA_045534795.1 Clostridia bacterium
CATGTTCTTTGAAGCTGACAGAATTGCCGCTATCAGAGAAATGATTTGTTCAGATACAGTTGAACAGAGAGAAGCTGCTCTTGCTAAGCTTGAACCAATGCAGCAGGGCGACTTTGAAGAACTTTACGAAGCAATGGAAGGCTACGGCGTAACAATACGTTTCCTTGATCCACCACTACACGAATTCGTACCAACAGATGAAAAAGACATTCAGCTTCTTGCTGATACTCAGGGTAAAACTGTTGATGAAATCAAAACTATTATCGCTTCACTTCACGAATTCAACCCAATGATGGGTCACCGTGGTTGCCGTCTTGCAGTAACATATCCTGAAATTGCTGCTATGCAGACAAGAGCTGTTATCAAGGCTGCTATCAATGTTTCAAAGAAGCTTGGAAAATCAATTGTTCCTGAAATTATGATTCCATTGGTTGGTGAACTTAAGGAACTTAAGTATGTAAAAGACGTTGTATGTAAAACTGCTGACGAGGTTATTGCTGCTTCAGGCTTTGACCTTAAATATCAGGTTGGTACAATGATTGAAATACCACGTGCTGCATTGACAGCAGATAAGATTGCTGAAGAAGCTGAATTCTTCTCATTTGGTACAAACGACTTGACACAGATGACATATGGTTTCTCTCGTGATGATGCAGGTAAATTCCTTGATTATTATTACGAAAAGAAAATCTTTGAATCTGACCCATTTGCTAAGCTTGACCAGGAAGGTGTTGGAAGTCTTGTAAAACTTGCTTCTAAACTTGGTAAAGAAACAAGACCTGAAATTAAGCTTGGTATATGCGGTGAACACGGTGGCGACCCTTCAACTGTTGAATTCTGCCACAATGTTGGTCTAAACTATGTTTCATGCTCACCATTCAGAGTGCCTATTGCACGTCTGGCTGCTGCTCAGGCTGCAATTAAGGAAATGAAATAATTGCATTTTGGGGCAACCCCCAAAATATAATTTAAAATCAAAACTAAATATCAAAAAGACCTTGCAGAAATTTCTGCAAGGTCTTTTTTCTTTATTCCAATATACAGGCTAAAGTTGTTCTAACATAAAAGCTTTTACGTCATCCAGCTTACTTTTTTTCCATTCCTTTTTCTTTTCCTCCTCCGCAAGAGGGCATATAATATGAAAATCCAGAGTTTCACCAGGTACGCGGCCGCTCCTTAAGGGTTGCATAAAATTTTCTGCCCAATCCTGTTCAGTAGCATCTTTAAATTTGTCGGGATAAAGGTACTTTAGCTGACGTTTTGTCGCCTCAACAAGAACCTTTGCCGAAAGGGGTGAAAGGAGATTATATTCTTCCTCACATACATCTGTAAATATACGCGGAATATCCGCCTTTACCACATGTTCCACGCCGCGTAATATTTTAATTCCAAAGGGCTCGAAGGAAAAATCATTTTCTGTAAAATTAATTTTTACAAGCAATCCAGCTTCTGTGTTGTACTGTGCCCTTTGATAATCAGTATCAAAAATAAAATTGCCCAAAGAATAGAAAATAATTTTGTCCCCTACAGTTTCATAATTCATCGGCACATGGGGATGATGAGCAACTACAATATCTGCACCCATTTTCAGATATTCCATATATCTTTCTCTTGTATAGGGAGATGGCAACGGAGTAAATTCCTCACCTGCGTGAGCCACAACCACGCACCAACGGCAGGTCTTTTTAATTTCATCTATTGTTTTGCGGATTGAATCCATATCGCTCCAGCTATAGCATCCCGCTTTATCGTCATCGGCGGCTCTGCACGCACGCTGATAGCCTACGCCGAACATCCCTATTCCGCCAGCTTCGTTAATAATAACAGGCTTTTGTGCCTGGCGAATATTCATACCTGCACCAATTGTCTGCACATTATTGATTTTGGCATATTCCAGAGTGCTTGCCATACCGTCCTCTCCGGCATCCATAATATGATTGTTGCAAATATTCCATATATCCGCACCCATTTTTTCAAAAACCTTTATTGCAGACGGATTCATAGTATGAAGTAATTGAGCGGCACCCTTGTTATCGCTATTTTTCTGAAAATCGGCAATAGGACCCTCTACATTGATGACAACGTGGTCAGCACTGTGTAAAAAGTCATAAATATCCTCGGAAATAAGATTGGGGTCGTCCCATTTTCCGTCCATATATTTATCAAATCCAATATCACCTGTAAAGACAACAGATATTTCCTTTTTCATGCACGATAACCTCTCTATATTATTCTTATGTGATAATTACATAAATTTCAATATATTTTCTTTGCCTGAAATCATTATAGCATTATTGCAGTGTTAATTCAAGTAGTGAAATTTATTTATGGGGTGGATGAAATTACGACACATTGACAAACTGAAAAAAATGTACTATAATGTAAAATGTTATTGCGACAGGTGGTTGCCGCCTGTCGTATTATTATGTAAAAACCGAGGTGTTTAAAATGGCTACATTAAAGCCAAAATTGTTTTACACAATAAGAAATTATTCAAAGGAACAATGCATAAAGGACATAATTGCCGGTATTATTGTTGCAATTATTGCACTTCCTTTATCCATCGCATTGGCTATTGCTTCAGGCGTAAGCCCTGAAAATGGTATATATACCGCTATAATTGCAGGTTTTATAATATCTTTTTTAGGTGGAAGCCGTGTGCAGATAGCCGGACCTACAGCTGCTTTTGCATCAATAGTTGCAGGCATAGTGGCTGTAAACGGTATGTCAGGTCTTGCTACTGCAACTATAATGGCAGGTATTTTACTTGTTATTATGGGTGTTTGCAGGTTGGGCAGTCTTATAAGCTTTATACCACAGACCATAACAACAGGCTTTACAACAGGTATTGCCGTAACTATTGCCATAGGTCAGGTTAAGGACTTTTTGGGGCTTAACAGCTTTAAAGCAGTAGAAACAATGGAAAAGGTTGAGGGAATTATACATAATATCCATTCTGTCAACTATACTGCCTTTGGTGTTGGTATTTTAGCACTGGCAATACTTATAATTGGCGGAAAGCTGATGAAGAGGATACCGCCATCACTTATTGCGGTTATTGTTACAGCTGCCGTTGTTAAAATTTTTGATTTGCAGGTTGACACTATCGGCAGTGTTTATACAGACTTAAGAGCAGGCTTGCCACAGTTTGTAGCTCCTGATTTTTCCTTGGAAATGATAAGAAAAGTGTTGCCTGACGCTGTGACAATCGCATTGCTTGCAGGTATAGAATCTTTGCTTTCATGCGTTGTGGCTGATGGTATGATAGGCAGCAGGCACAATTCCAATATGGAATTGGTTGCACAGGGTGCAGGTAACGTGGCATCCGCTTTATTTGGAGGCATCCCCGCTACAGGTGCTATTGCAAGAACAGCCGCAAACATCAAAAACGGCGGTCGTACTCCTGTTGCAGGCATGGTACACGCAGTAATTTTGCTTTTGGTATTGGTTTTACTTATGCCTTTAGCAAAGCTTATACCTATGCCAACTATTGCTGCAATACTGTTTGTTGTTGCATATAATATGAGCGAAATAAGAAAGTTTGCTACAATATGCAAAATTTCACCAAAAAGTGATATATTCATTTTAATTTTGACATTTGTACTTACTGTTGTGTTTGACCTTGTTGTAGCTATTGGTATCGGCATTGTACTGGCGGCTATTCTGTTTATGAAGCGTATGGCTGATGAAACTCACGTATATGGATGGAAGTATAACGAAGATGAAACAACGGATGCAGACCACATTGAGTTAAAAACCGTGCCTGATAATACTCTTGTTTACGAAATCAGCGGCCCTATGTTTTTTGGTGTATCAAACAAAATGCTTAAGGTTTTGCTTGATATAGAGGGCAAAAATGCAGTTATTTTGCGTATGCGTGGTGTACCTGCTCTTGACGCAACTGCGCTTAATTGTCTTGATGAAATATATACAAAGATGGAAAAGAAAAATGTTACCCTTATTCTTTCACACGTAAACGAACAGCCAATGTCAGTAATGCAAAAGGCAGGATTTGACGTGAAGGTAGGATATGAAAACATCTGTCCACATATTGATGATGCATTACAGCGTGCAGAAGAATTATTGGTAAAATAACTTGATAAAAATTAAGGAGAAACGAAAAATCGTTTCTCCTGTTTTATTTATAAAATTTTTGCGAAAAACGTACCATATCCATTGCATCAGGTCCGTAAAAATCCGCCTTAATCATATCGGCATATTCAGAATTTAATACTGCTCCGCCAACTGCAACAGTTATGCCCATATCAAGATTGTGCAGACGTTTTATAGTTTCCTCCATGCTGGGGACTGTTGTAGTCATAAGGGCACTTAAGCCAACAAGTCTGCAACCCGTTTCCCTGACCTTTTTGCATATATCATCAGGGTCAACATCTTTTCCCATATCTATTACGAAAAAGCCATAGCTTTCAAGCAATACCCTTACAATATTCTTACCTATATCGTGAATATCACCTTTAACGGTAGCCAGTATAATCTTACGGTCACCTTCACTTTGTGTGGAAGGGAGCACTTTTTTAATCTCACCAAATGCCTCAGTTGCCGCCTCTGCACTCATAAGCAGTTGGGGAAGATAAGCCTTTTTCTGCTCAAATGCCTGCCCTATTTCGTTAAGTGCAGGTATAATATGATTATTTATTATATCAAGGGGTTTTTCCTGGGTTAAAAGCTCTTTTGCCCCCATTGACGCCATATCCGACATACCCTTTATAATAGCCGATTTAAGGCTTGTATCCGCCTGTGCAGCTGACGGCTTTATATCGCCTACACTATCCGCATATTTAACATATTCTCCGCATGCAGTATCCAGATTATGGAGTGCATTAAATGAATAATAGGTATTCATCATCCCTTCAGAAAACGGATTCATAATTGCACAATTAAGACCATTTTCCAAAGCATTGGCAAAGAAGGTGGAATTTATGATGTCACGCTTTGGCAAGCCAAAGGAAATGTTTGAAACACCAAGGCTTGTTTTAATACCCATTTCAGAAAGCATCCTTACCGCCTGTAATGTAACTATTGCACCATTTGGCTCCGACGAAACCGTAAGTGCAAGAGGATCTACTATAATATCCTTTTTATCTATGCCGTATTCCCTTGCCCTGTCAATAATTCTTTTTGCAACAGCAACTCTGCCCGGTGCAGTATCAGGTATTCCCTTTTTGTCCATTGCAAGTGCAATAACCACACCACCGTACTTTTTAACCAAAGGAAATACTGCATCCATGCTTTCATCTTCACCATTAACGGAATTTACAAGAGGCTTTCCGTTGTAATAACGCATAGCGTCTGCCAGAACTTCAGGGCTTGATGTGTCTATCTGCAAGGGTAAATCCGTAACAGACTGCAGAGAGGTTACAACCTTTTTCATAACCTTCGCTTCATCAATTTCCGGCAATCCTACATTTACATCAAGGATATGAACTCCCTTTTCCGCCTGAGTTATGCCCTCATTAAGGATATAGTTTAAGTCTCCTGTTTTTAGCGCCTCTTTGAGTTTTTTCTTTCCTGTTGGATTTATTCGTTCACCTATTAAAACAGGCTTTTTGCCCACAAAAACAGCCTGTGTGTAAGAGGATACCACAGTGTTTTCCTTAAATGTTGGCGTTTTATATTCTATGCCCATTGTTTTTTCAATAGTTTTCTTCATATATTCAGGGGTAGTGCCGCAACATCCGCCCAGAATATGAACACCCTTTTTTGCAAGTCTTTTCATATACTCTGCAAATTCATCCGCATCAATATTGTACACAGTTTTATCGCCTAAAACTACAGGAAGCCCTGCATTTGGATTTGCAATTACAGGTACGGAAGCATTGTCAATAAAGCGGCCTATAATTTCCAGCATTTTATCAGGACCAACAGAGCAGTTAAGTCCAAGTGCATCAACGCCTAACCCCTCAAGCATAGCAATCATAGCCTCAGGGCTTGCTCCTGTCATAAGCTTGCCTGACCCATCATATACATTGGTTACAAAAACCGGCAGGCTGCAATTTTCCTTTGCAGCAAGTACAGCCGCCTTGGTTTCATAACTGTCATTCATTGTTTCAATAATTATAAGATCTACACCGCATTTTGCAGCCACCCTGACATTTGCAGCAAAAAGCTCTACTGCATCTTCAAAGGGAAGGTCACCAAGTGGCTCCAGCAATTTGCCGGTGGGCCCTATATCAAATGCTATGAAGGTATCCTCTTTTCCTTCTGCGGCTTTTTTTGCACAATCAACCCCAGCCCCTATAAGTTCCTCATAATTATCATATTTATATTTGTTAATACCA
>JAZSKK010000130.1:0-8691 GCA_045534795.1 Clostridia bacterium
ATACGTTCTATACCATCTACCTCACTTACAAGATGTAATAAATCCGCAAAATCCATTTCACCGCAATCCTTACCGTAGGAATTTACATTTTGTCCAACAAGGGTAATTTCCTTATACCCCTGTGCAGCCAAACCTTCAACCTCCGCAATAATATCAGTATGTGTACGGCTTCGTTCTCTGCCCCTTACATAAGGCACTATGCAGTACGAACAAAAATTGTTGCAACCATACATTACAGATACAGTAGCCACAACATTACTTCCTCGTACATGTGAAATATTTTCCGCCACATAACCGTCTGTATCCTCCACATCCACAATACGTTTTTGCATTGCACTGTATATAATCTGTGGAAAGCGGTGTAGTGAATGCGTGCCGAATATCATATCCACATGCTTATAGCGTGACTTTATACGTTCCACAATATGGTTTTGCTGTATCATACATCCGCATATACCAATAAGCATATCAGGACGTTGTTTTTTTATATTTTTTAAAGCGCCCAAAAATCCAAAAACCTTAAGCTCTGCATTTTCACGTACTGCACAGGTATTAAAGATAACAACATCTGCAGTTTTGGAATTACTGCATATTTCATACCCCATATCCACAAGCATACCGCAAATACGTTCGGAGTCATTTTCATTTTGCACACACCCCAAAGTAACAACACAAGCCGTAAGCTTTTTACCACTATTAAGTTCCTTTATTTTTGCCGATATATCCTTTTGCCTTTGTATTTCGGCTTCAGTAACCTTTTGTACCATACAAAATAAACCTCTGATTATTTATTTTTTCTGCTATTTGCTTTTGCACGAAGTTCCGTATTCAAAATCTTCTTTCTTATTCTTAAACTCTTTGGAGTAATTTCCACAAGCTCGTCATCACCTATAAAGTCAAGACAGTTTTCAAGACTCATATTTACAGGCGGAACCAATCTTAACGCCTCATCAGAGCCTGATGCACGCGTATTTGTAAGCTGTTTTCTTTTGCATACGTTAATTGTAATATCCTCATTACGTGAATTTTCACCTACTACCATACCCTCATAAACCTTAACACCTGCACCTATGAACAGCTTACCTCTGTCCTGTGCATTGAAAAGCCCATAGGTTATGGATTCACCATTTTCCCATGCAACAAGGGACCCACGTTCCCTCATCTGTATCTCACCCTTATAAGGCTCGTATCCGTCAAGATAATGATTCATTATACCAGTGCCCTTTGTGTCGGTTAAAAGTTCACTTCTGTATCCGACAAGACCACGTGCAGGTATTTTAAATTCCAACCTTGTATAGCCCTGACTTACAGGCTGCATATTAGCCATTTCTGCCTTACGGTTACCCAATTTTTC
Organism: Clostridia bacterium; assembly: GCA_045534795.1. Lineage (GTDB taxonomy): Bacteria > Bacillota > Clostridia > Monoglobales > Firm-18 > CAZNKU01. Next base: position 1,355 of record JAZSKK010000130.1, read on the forward strand.
CATTACTGCACCTGTGTATTCGTCAGGCACATCCACAACAAGATGTTCAATAGGTTCACACTGTACACCGTCTATTTCCTTAAACAACACCATAGGTTTTGAAACCTGAAATTCAAACCCTTCACGACGCATTGTTTCAATAAGGATTGAAAGATGCAGTTAACTGCGTCCTGCAACCTCAAAGCTGTCTGCGGAATCTGTTTCACTTACTCTTAACGAAACATTTGTTTCAAGCTCTTTTTCAAGCCTGTCCTTTATGTGACGTGATGTTACAAAATCACCCTCCTGACCTGCAAATGGGCTGTTGTTTACGCTGAATGTCATTGACAAGGTAGGCTCGTCAATTTCTGTAAAGGGCAATGGCTCAATACAATCAGGTGAACATACAGTTTCACCAATTTCAATATTTGTAAGACCAGCAATACATACAATATCACCTACTGATGCACTTTCAACCTCTACCCTTTTAAGCCCTTCAAAGGTAAATATCTTTGTAGCACGGACATTGGTTGTTTTGCCGTCTTTTTTGCAGATAGTTATATTCTGCCCAACCTTTACAGTACCTCTGTGGATTCTGCCTACTGCAATACGGCCAATATAGTCATCATAGTCAATATTCGATGCCAAAAACTGAAAATGACCGTCAACATCACCTTCAGGTGCAGGAACATTATCTACTATCATATCCAAAAGCAACTTCATACTGTCTGTCTTTGTGTCTGGGTCCAGGGTTGCATATCCATCGCGACCTGATGCAAAAATAGTAGGAGATTCCAACTGGTCATCATTAGCATCCAAATCAATAAACAAATCAAGCACCTCATCTACAACCTCGTAAGGTCTTGCATTAGGCTTGTCCAGTTTGTTTACAACTATAATAGGCTTAAGGTCACGTGCAAGTGCTTTTTTAAGCACAAACCTCGTCTGTGGCATACAACCCTCAAATGAGTCAACCAGCAAAAGTACACCATCTACCATATCAAGTACACGCTCCACCTCGCCGCCAAAATCTGCATGTCCCGGAGTATCCACAATATTAATCTTTATACCGTTATAGTTAATACCTGTATTTTTGGACAAAATAGTAATACCACGTTCCTTTTCAATATCACCGCTATCCATAACACATACATCAACCTGTTCATTATCTCTGAATACCCCACTTTGTTGCAAAAGTGCGTCAACCAATGTAGTTTTACCATGGTCAACGTGGGCAATAATAGCAATGTTTCTCAAATTTTCAACCTTACTCATTAAATGTCTTCCTTTCTGTTATTGCATAATGCACCATTTAATCATATTATTATACCATATTTTTTTTTGTTTTACAACACTTGACAACCAAAAAATTTTATTATATAATTACCATACGGTATGCGGGAGTGGCTCAGTGGTAGAGCGTCACCTTGCCAAGGTGAACGTCGCGAGTTCGAATCTCGTCTTCCGCTCCAAAAGTCACACGTTGGTGTGGCTTTTTTCTTTTTATTTTTTATAATTAAAAACAATGAATTTCCACATAAAAAGGGTTGTAGCAAAATCATTTTTCTACAACCCTTTTATATTAACCTAATTTTTTAGTTTTGTTGTAAGATGTCTCAACACTGCAGATTACAGTTTCCTTAAAATTATTGTTTTCAAGGCTTCTTACACCCTCTATTGTACTTCCACCGGGACTGCATACTGCAATTTTAAGGTCATCAGGATGCTTTCCTGTTTCTATGACCATATTAGCACTGCCGATTAATGTTTGTGCCGCATATTTTACCGCCTTTTCACGAGATAATCCGCATTTTACACCGCCCTCTGCCAATGCGTCTATAAACATATACACAAAAGCAGGTCCGCAGCCGGAAACTGCAGTGCCGGCGTCAATCAGATTTTCAGGTATCCGGTCAAGCTCACCGCACATACTCATCATATCCTCAAATTCTGCCATATCCTCTTCGGTAACCCTTGTATTACTGCATACCAAAATCATACCCTCACCTACTGCAACAGGGGTATTTGGCATAATTCTTATAATCTTTTTTTCACCAAACAATTCTGATAAAGTATCTGTAGTTACACCTGCAAGCATCGAAACAATTATGCAGTCCTTATTTTTATCAAATTCTGCCTTTAATTGTTCCGCAACCCCTTTTATACCCTGTGGTTTTACACCCAAAAATATAAATTTACTGTTTGCTGCAACCTCATCACTTGTACCAAAATTACAAGAAAGTCTGTCTGCAACCTCCTTTGCCTCATCAATGTCCTTGCAGGAAATTGCCAGCTTTTCACCACCAATTTTTTTGCATATAGCCTTGGCAAGAGCACCTCCCATATTACCTGCTCCCACAAAGCCCACATTATATTTAAACATTTACATCATCCTTTCAGCGTACCTGACCATTACCCTTGATTATATACTTGTATGTAGTCAGCTCCTCAATGCCCATAGGGCCTCTTGCATGTAGCTTTTGAGTAGAAATACCCATTTCACACCCTAATCCAAACTCTCCGCCGTCGGTAAAACGGGTAGAAACATTGACATAAACTGCAGCACTGTCCGTTTCGGCAACAAATTTTTCAGCCACTTCTTCATTATCCGTTACTATTGCCTCACTGTGACCTGTAGAATGCTTAAGAATATGGCATATAGCCTCATCAACATCATCAACCACCTTAACTGCAAGGATGTAATCTAAAAATTCTGTATTAAAATCCATTTCAAATGCCAAGGTTCCGTCTATTATCATAGCAGACCTTTCATCAAGACGTAACTCTACAGGAATTAGTCCGTCTGCCTTTCTACTATCAACCAACCTGCTTTTAAGCATTGGCAAAAACTTGTTTGCAACATCCCTATGCACAAGGCATACCTCCTCTGCATTACATACGGAAGGTCTGCTTGTCTTTGCATTGTTTACAATATCTATCGCCATATCAAGGTCGGCATATTGGTCTATATACACGTGGCATATACCTGTACCAGTTTGTATGCACGGAACAGTAGCGTTTTCAACACAAGCCTTTATAAGCCCTGCCCCTCCTCGCGGAATAAGCAAGTCCACCACGCCGTTTGCACGCATAAGGTCTGTTGCACTCTGTCGGCTTGTATCCTGTACAAGATTTATTATTTCAGGATTCATACCAACCTTTTCTATACCCTTTTTCAAAGCATTAACTATTGCATTGGATGTATTAAAAGCCTCTTTACCACCGCGTAAAACACACACATTACCGCTTTTTACGGAAAGTGCTGCGGCGTCAGATGTAACATTAGGTCGGCTTTCGTATATTATAGCAACCAATCCCACAGGTACTCTTTTTTTGTAAATAGTCATACCGTTAGGACGTGTATTTTCCGACAACACCTCACCCACAGGGTCAGGTAAAGCCGCAATATTCCTTATACCCTCTGCCATACCCTGTATTCTTGACTGGTCAAGCATAAGTCTGTCCAGCATAACATCGCTGATTTTCCCCTTTGCATTTTGCATATCAATATTGTTGCAGGAAATTATCTCCCCGCAATTTTCAACCAATGCATCAGCCATAGCGTTCAATATTTTGTTTTTCATGGCTTCGTCTGCTCTGTTTAAATCTCTCCAGGCGGATTTGGTAGTAAGCAGAATATCTGATGTTGTCATACCAAAACCCTCCTTAAAAATCTCGTTCCCACAGACTTGCCCTCTGTAATATCATATAGCACAGAAGGGTTTGCACCATTGGCAATAATCATTTCGCACCCTGCCTCTGTTGCAATAGCTGCAGCCCTCAGCTTGGTAACCATACCGCCTGTTCCAAGGCTGCTGCCCTTGTCCCCTGCAAGCTTTAGGATATCCTCATTTATTTCCTCTACTACTTCTATCAGCTTTGCATCATCAAACTTATGTGGGTCCTTGTCATACAGACCATCTATATCAGAAAGCAATACCAACAGGTCTGCATTAATATTTGCAGTCACAATGGCAGACAAGGTATCATTATCCCCAATTTCAATTTCATCGGTGGAAACTGTGTCATTTTCATTAATAATCGGTAAAACCCCAAGTTGTAAAAGACGTTCTAAAGTATTGTGGAAATTCATTTTTCTTTTTTCGTCCTCAATATCAGGACTGGTAATAAGAATTTGTGCCACATTATGATTATATTCAGTAAATATTTTGTCGTATGTATACATCAGTTCGCACTGCCCCACAGCCGCAGCAGCCTGCTTGGTAGGAATATCATCAGGTCTTTTACTAAGGTTAAGCTTACCCACGCCCATACCGATAGCACCTGATGACACAAGGATAATCTGGTTTCCTGCATTTTTAAGGTCGCTTAAAATCCTGCAAAGTTCCTCTATTCTTCTTATATTCAATCTTCCTGTAGGATGTGCCAGTGTAGATGTGCCAACCTTTACTACTATTCTCATAATTACCTCCACATATTTTTAATTATAAAGATAAAACCCTTTACCCTTTATACGCTGTGATTCCGAAAATACAATAAATGCCTCATTGTCAATTTCCAGTATTTTACGTTGAAAATCAAAGCTTTCTACTTCTTTTAAAGCACAAAAGAGCATTTTCTTTCTGTCCATTGTATATGCACCTACCACGTCGATAATTGTTACACCTCGTGGTGATGTAGATACTAAAAAATTTGAAACTTCTTCACCTTTTTCGGTTATAACAAATGCTATTCGTGATATATTAAAGCGTGCTATAACAAAGTCTATGGTGTAGCTTGAAATAAGCAGGGACAAAACGCCAAACAAACTAAGCTCCACATTACCAAATATTACAAATGACACAAAAATTACTAAACCATCAATTGCCAAAAGCAGCTTGCCAATAGGCACTGTAGGGAAAATTGTCTGCATAATTCTGCCTAAAATATCCGTACCGCCTGTAGATGCCTTTGCAACAAAGCTGATTCCTATACCGATGCCATAAAGTCCGCCGCCGAAAAGTGTAGTAATTATGGTATTATCAGTATAAAAGGGCATATACGAAAAAATCTGTATAAAAAATGAAAGTAAGCTTGTCCCTATAAGAGTTTTTATTATAAAATGTCTGCCCAATATTTTTATACCCAAAAGCAAGAGTATAAGATTTAATACAATAAAGCTAAGCCCTGTAGGAATGTTCAGTGTATGGAATAATATAGTGGATATACCTGATACTCCTCCACCTACAATTTTATTAGGTGTAAGAAAAACACCTATAGCAAAACCTGTAACCATAGTACCTAAAACTATAAACAAATATGATTTTAACTTATTCATTTGCAATCTCCTTCAAAACAAACCCAAACTATAATATAAACTCAACAATGTCCACAATTAATCCCAATGGTCAACCTTGTGTGGCAAACCAATATTTTTAACACGAAAAACAGGCTCTTTGCCCTGTTTACGCTGTTTTTCATAATCCTCAAGTGCCCTTATGGAATATTTGCCCAATATTAAAATTACAGGGACATTAATTACCGCCATTGCACCCATTGTAATATCCGCAATATTCCACAGTAAATCTGCACTTAATACAGAGCCTGCAAAAATTACCAATGCAGCCACAATGTGGTACACATTCATAAAAGCCTTACCTGGCAGCTTTTTAAATATATAGCACCAGCACTGGTCAACGTAGTAAAGATTACCAAGCAATGTAGTAAATGCAAACAAAATCATTGCAACCGTAATAAATACAGGCCCAAAGCTACCGAGTGTTTTCTGTAACGCCTCCTGTACATAAGGTGCACCGGAATTTGCCACAGTAGGCTCAATACCTGAACACATACACATAAAGGCGGTTGCCGTACATACAAGCAAGGTATCTATAAATACTGAAAGTATCTGTACCAAACCCTGCTTAACAGGGTGGTTAACGTCAGCAGTTGCAGATGCGTTTGGAGCAGAGCCTACACCTGCCTCATTACTGAATAACCCTCTTTTAATACCATACATAACACAGGAACCTGAAAATCCGCCAAAAATAGCAGACAAATCAAAAGCCTCTGTAAAAATGCGGGAAAAAATTGATGGCATAGTGCTGATATTTGTAAAAACAATAAATAATGCAACCAAAATATATACCACACCCATAACCGGTACCAAAAAGCTTGTGACCTTAATAATACGCTTTCCGCCACCCATCAGGCAATACCCTACAATTACAGCTAAAACCAGCCCGATAATCCATGGTGTTTTTTCTGCATTGTAAAAGCCGTATGGAGAAAAGGTTGACTGCAAATTATATGATGCTAACATATTAAAACCAAAAGCATAGGTAAGTATAAGGCATATTGAAAAAACAATAGCCAAAGGACGGTTTTTCAAAGCACCCTCAATATAATAAGCAGGGCCTCCGTGGAAGCCGTCTGCACTTTTCTTTTTGTAAATTTGTGCCAATGTGCTTTCTACAAACGCAGATGCACTGCCCACAATGGCAATAATCCACATCCAGAAAACAGACCCAAAGCCACCCATACATATAGCAGTAGATACACCTATAATATTACCTGTGCCAACACGTGACGCCGTGGAAACCATAAGTGCCTGAAAAGAAGATACCCCACCCTTTTCATCAGGTTTTTCCATTACTGCACGAAGCTGTTCTCCCAAAAGGCGAAACTGTACAAATTTTGTGCGTAGGGTAAAGTAAATGCCCCCTGCCACCAACATTATAATAAGTATATAGCTGTACAATACATTACTTATATTTGATACAACCTGTTCCAACATTAAGACATCCTCCAAAATATTATATAAAAATCCCTTAAACTTCAATAAAATACTACCAAAAATTATAGCCCATACGGCACCAAATGTCAACCAAAAAACACAACCTATACATTGTAAAATTTTTGTATTTATCACAAATTGTCGAAAAAAGACGATAAATAATAGTGGACAAAATGTCGAATTTATGTTATCATAAATTTGCGACTTGATAATACAAATTTGTGTTATACCCAAAAACTTAATATTGAAATTAAGTACAAGATTGCAAAAAATGCAACCTTTATTTACTTGATGTCTTTATTGGTTTTTGGGTGAATTATGTCAAGTCGCATTGACGTAGGGTTGCGTTTTTGGCGTCGGCCTTGGTCGGCGCTTTTTTTATTTTTAATTATAAGGAGATGTAAATATGGAAATAAAAACGGAAATGTACACAAAATTATTTAACGAATTAACAGATTTACAAGGTGAACTTGAAAAACTGATAGAAAAGATTAAAGCTATACAACTTGAAGTTGAAGAAATGTATATAGAAGATTAAGAAAATGCGGTGTAAAAAATTTTACACCGCATTTTATATCTCACTATTTTTTCCATGTGTATGGGCTGAACAACAACAGCATAG
>JAZSKK010000032.1:0-5075 GCA_045534795.1 Clostridia bacterium
AGTTGATTTCCACAACGTCTTCACCTGTGTAGCTGTTGGGCGCTTTAAAAACGCTTACCAATGCCTCATCAATTATCTGTCCGTTATGAATAACCTTACCAAGATGCAGAGTATGGCTTTTAAACTTTGTTACATCCAGACTGAAAATTTTGTCGGCAATTTCTATTGATTTTTCTCCGCTTAAACGGACAATGCCTATGCCGCCCGTTGCATTTGCAGTAGCGATGGCTGCTATTGTCATAAACAAACACCTCAATATATAAAAGCTAAAAAAGGCTGCTACATAATGGATTATGTAACAACCTTTAAAATTATTTTTTCAATGTTACAACAATTCTTCTGTTCGGTTCTTCACCAACACTTTTTGTCTTAACATATTTATGATTCTGCAATGCTGAATGAATAATTCTTCTTTCGTATGGATTCATAGGCTCTAAAGACATATCTTTTCTGTATTTTACAGCCTTGTTTGCCATACTGTTAGCAAGCTTTTTCAAAGTTTCTTCACGTCTTGCGCGGTAGTTTTCAGTATCAACGGTAATTCTGCAATAATCGTCACCGTGTCTTTCCTTGTTTACATACAAGTTTACAAGATGCTGAATAGCATCAATGGTGTCACCTCGTCTGCCGATAACCACACCAACATCCTCGCCGGAGATTATAAGCTTAGCTTCACCGTCAACTGCTTCAACCTTGCAGCTTGTTCCCATTTTTGTAACCACGTCCTGAACAAACACCTTTGCCTGTTCAACCGCCTCTGCAGAGTATGTACTCTTTCTTTCAGGGCGTTTAACGCTTTCCTCTTCGTTATCAGATTCCGTTGATTTTTCAACAACAGGTTTTTCGACTTTTTTCTTTGGCGAAGGCTTTTTAGCTTCGGTTATATCTTCTGCACTAATGGAAATTTTAACATTTTCTATCTTTTCTTCATCAAAGGATACTCTTACCTTTGCGTCCTTTGCGCCCAGACCAAATATACCTTTAGAGCCTTCTTCAACAACGTAAACATCAACGTTTTCGCGGATTGTATTAAACTCTTTAAGAGCTTTTTCAACAGCTTCGTCAACAGTTTTGGCTGTTACTTCTATTCTCCTTGTCATTTTATAATCATCCTTTAAACTTATTTCTTTTTCTTCTTTTTAACATCTGTATTCGCTTCAATAACAAGCGGATTTTCTTCCTTTTTCAACAACAGATTAACCACAAACTGCTGTATCATTTTAAATATATTATTCATAATCCAGTACAAGCCAATACTTGCAGAAAATGAGAATGCAAACCATACCGTAATAAGTGGCATAATTTTATTCATTGTCTGCATCTGATTTGCTGATGGGTTATTTTTTTCTTTCTTTTTCTGTTCTTCAGTCTTTTTAGCCTCAGCCTGTCTCATAGTAAGCCATGAAAGACCGTATGTTGTAAGACCGGCAAAGACAGGGATTAACCATAGCCAGCCAAATTGGTTTATGCTTGGTACAAGACTAAGGTCAAGACCAAAGAAATTAAAATCAATTAATCCTGATTTTGCAGCCAATTCAACTTCTATCATAGCACCTGTTATATCAGGATATTTAGCTTTAAGGCTTGCAAGTTGTTCAGCAGTATATCCCAACATATGTGTAATTGGGCTGTAAACAATTCTGTACAAAATAAAAATAATAGGCAACTGAATCAACAGTGGCAAACAACCGCTCATAGGGTTGATGTTATTATTCTGATAAAGCTTCATTATTTCTGTGTTAAGCTTTTCTTTATCGTTTTTGTATTTTTCCTGTATTCTGTTAAGCTCAGGCTGAATAGCCTGCATTTTAGTAGTGGATTTTTGTTGCTTCCATGTAAGTGGCAACAAAATTATGTTTACAACAAATGTAAAGCCAATAAGCGCTAATCCGTAGTTACCGAACAAGTCATAAAAAAAGTGTAAAATAGCGCCAAAAAAACTGTAAATTGCGTCAAACAAAACAAGCGCCTCCTATTCAATATTATGCGTCAGGGTACAGGGTCGTATCCTCCTTTATGCCATGGATGGCACTTCAAGATACGCTTTATAAATAAAAATAAACCCCGTGCCGCACCATATTTAGCCACAGCCTCAATACAGTATTGAGAACATGTAGGATAAAATCGACAGCATGGTTTTTTTAACGGTGAAATATACCGTTGGTATAATTTTACAATAAAAATTATGAAATTTTTCATTGTTATTCCGCCTCAATTAAAAGCCCTGATTTCATCAAGGTTTTTTCCATAGCGTTTTGTATGGTGTGAAAATCCGTTTCCAATATGGAAGACCTTGCAACCAACACCATATAATAACCGTTTTTAATCTGTTTTTCGTACAGGCGAAAAGATTCATACATAAGCCTTCTGGCTCTGTTACGTGCAACAGCTTTGCCGATTTTTTTACTCACGGTAAAACCAACCCGGTTTTTTTTAGTCTTAGTATCCATATAATACAATGCAAAATACGGCGTTTTAACAGTTTTACCGCGGTAGTATAATCGTTTAAACAAAGTGTTACGGTTCAGCGATAATGTGTTTTTCATAACAAAGTGTTATGCACAGATTTTAGCGCGGCCTTTAGCTCTTCTGCGTGCTAAAACTTTTCTGCCGTTAGCTGTTGACATACGGCTTCTGAAACCATGAACCTTTTTTCTCTGACGTTTTTTAGGTTGATATGTCTGTACCATCCTTGTTTCCTCCTTAATTATATAGTTAATTACCGCAATGCGGCAATTTCTTGCCATTATGACAGTATTGCTATTATACAACTATTTTTGTGTAGTTGTCAATAGTTTTTTATACTTTTTTACTTTTAAAAGGCTGATATGTAAATAAAAACCCCTTTTTTTAAGGGGTTTTTAAATTAATCTTCGGAAATAACAACAACTTCCCCTGCGTCAATTTCTTTTATAGCCTCTATAACAGGCTTTGTAACCTCTCTTGTTTCATCTTCTGAAATTTCTCTTGCTCTTTTTGCAGTAGCGATAACAAGTGAATATCTGCTGTGTGCTTTTTCAATCAAGTTTGTAATTGCCGGGTAAATCATAATCCTAACTCCTTTTCTACCATATTAATTATATTTTTTGTTTTTAAGCTTTCTGAATTTAAAATGCTTCGTATTTGTTCTGCAGCTTCTTCAACAGAATTATTTACGACTATGTAATCATAATCCTTCATCTGCAAAAGTTCTTCCTTTGCTCTTGCAAGCCTTTGGAGGATTACCTCCTCGGTTTCTGTACCTCTGCCGCGAAGACGAGATTCAAGCTCATCCATAGACGGAGGAACAACAAATATCATAACAGTATCAGGCTCTTTTTCCTTAACCTTCATACCGCCCTGTACCTCAATCTCTAAAATGGCGTTTATTCCCTTTTCTATATGCTCATAGCAAGGTGCCTTTGGAGTACCATAAAATTTATCAACATAACCTGCATATTCTAAAAATTCATCATTTTCTATCATTTTTTTAAATTCTTCAGGTGTTTTAAAATGATAGTGTACGCCATCAACCTCGTTGGGTCTTGGAGCCCTTGATGTGGCAGATACTGAAAGGAAAAAGTCGTCATACTTTTCCGTAAGGTAAGTGCATATTGTACCCTTGCCTACCCCTGATGGTCCGGAAACAACGGCTATAACACCCTTATTCGTCATTGTCCACACCGTCCTTCATTCTGTTGGCTATGGTTTCAGACTGTATAGCACTTAAAATAACATGGTCGCTGTCTGCAATTATAACTGACCTTGTTTTACGTCCGCAGCTTGCGTCAATAAGCATACCGCGTTCCTTTGATTCCTGTATAATACGGCGTACCGGTGCGGATTCAGGACCTACTATGGCAATTATCCTGTCTGCAGAAACCACGTTGCCGAAGCCTATGCTTATAAGTTTCATTTCCTGTGCCTCCTATTCAAGATTCTGAAGTTGTTCCCTTATCTTTTCAAGTTCCGACTTTATATTTATAACAATGTTGGATATTTCAAGATTGTTTGCCTTAGAACCAATGGTGTTGGTTTCCCTGTTCATTTCCTGCAGTAAAAAGTCAAGTCTTCTGCCCACTGCGTCACCTTTTGCCATAATGCGGTCAAATTCTTCAAGGTGGCATTTAAGTCTTACTATTTCCTCGTTGACAGAAAGCTTGTCTGCATATATTGCAGTTTCGGTAAGTAATCTGTTTTCATCAACAGTAGCATCTCCGATAAGTTCTTTGATTCTTTCCATAATGTTGTTTTTGTGTTCGATAACTGTATCAGGAGCAATAATCTCAACCTTTTCAACATCTTCCTTGATAGTGCCTATTCTTGCAATCATATCGTTAGACAGTTTTTTACCCTCACGCTCTCGTGCTGCCAAAAATCCGTTTAGCGCTTCACCTAAAACCTCAATAACGCTTTCTTTTATAATTTCCTCATCTTCTTCTGAATGCTTAATGTCAAAAATATCATTGTGACGTGCTACAGAAGAAACGCTGATATCATCCTTTATATCAAACTTTTCTGCAATAAGCTTCAAAGCTTTTATATAGCTTTCCGCCAATGCTTCGTTAAGAATAATTTCCTTGGAATCGTCAAGCTCTTTATATATTGTAAGATAAACGTCTATTTTACCTCTTTTTATGTACTGCTGAAGATAGTTTTTAATATTTTCTTCAAGAAAATTATACATTCTGGGCAACTTAATATTATAGTCAGCATATCTGTGATTAACTGCTTTTATTTCAACAGAAATATCGTAATTGTTGATTGTCTTTTCACAACGGCCAAAGCCTGTCATACTACGTATCAAAACACAAACCTCCATTTTTGTATTATTACCTATATTTTAACACACTTTTTTAAAAATTAAAAGGGCTTTTTTAAAAATATTTAAAACACTTGCAATATTTAACAAAATTGGTTATAATTAAAAATAGTATATTATGCTTTAATGGAGGAGGCTAGAACAATGAGTTTGGCAAAGGTCAGCAGTATGGGTATTAATGGTATTGATGGGTACATAATAACCGTGGAAACTGATTTGTCAAACGGTCTTCCTGCCTTTGATATAGTTGGCTTGCCTGATGCTTCTGTTAAGG
>JAZSKK010000224.1:0-10630 GCA_045534795.1 Clostridia bacterium
GGTCATCTGCCTGAGTAATAGTTCTGCCTACCACGATGTAGTCCGAGCCGATTTCCTTTGCCTTTAGAGGTGTAGTAATACGTACCTGGTCACCAACCTCGCCGTCTGCAAAACGTACACCAGGTGTTACTGTAAGGAACTTTTCACCACATGTTTCCTTAACCTTGCCTGCCTCCAAAGGTGAGCATACAACACCGTCAAGTCCACATTCCGCCGCACATTTTGCATAGTGCATAACCACTTTATCAAGAGGCTCATTAATAAGCAAATCGTTTTTCATTCTTTCTTCACTTGTGGAAGTAAGCTGTGTTACTGCAATTAAAATCGGTCTTGTACCGTCTTCACGCATAAGCCCTTCCAAAGCCGCCTCCATCATAGCCTTTGTACCAAAGGCATGAAGGTTACACATATCAACATCCAGTTTTGACAAAACTGACATAGATTTTTTAACAGTATTTGGAATATCACAAAGCTTTAAGTCCAAAAATATTTTGTGTCCTCTTGCCTTTATTTCTTTAACAATTTCAGGACCCTCTGCATAAAAAAGTTCCATACCTATTTTGACAAAAGGCTTTTTCCCTGTAAATTTGTCAAGAAAGCTAAAAACCTGTTTCTTGCTGTTAAAATCACAAGCTATAATTACATCCTTACCCATTAGTGTGCCCCTCCGATAATATCCTTTAAACTATTTATTTTATACTTTTCCATTACTGACGGCAACTTCTCTACAATATCTCTGCAGCAATATGGGTTTACAAGGTTAGCCGCCCCAACCTGTACACCTGTTGCCCCTGCAAGCATCATTTCAATAACATCCTCCGCAGTTGAAATACCGCCCATACCGATAATCGGTATCTTTACCGCCTCATAAACCTGATAAACCATTCTTATAGCAACCGGCTTAATTGCAGAGCCTGAAAAACCGCCCATTTTGTTTGCAATAACAGGCTTTTTACTCTTTAAATCTATACGCATACCCAAAAGCGTATTTATAAGACTAATACCGTCTGCCCCTGCATCTTCACATGCCTTTGCAATAGAAACAATATCCGTAACATTAGGGCTTAGTTTAATATAAACCGGCTTTTTAGTAACTGCCTTAACCGCCCTTGTAACCTCTGCGGCACTTTCAGGCAAGGTACCAAAGCTCATACCGCCGTTATGTACATTGGGACAGCTTACATTAACCTCTAAAATTCCAACCTGTTCCTCTTTGTCAAGTCTTTCACAGGTATATGCATATTCATCTATTGAAAAACCGCTTACGTTTGCAATAACCTTTTTGTTAAAGCACTTTTTAAGTTTTGGTAATTCCTCAGATATAACCTTTTCAACACCTGGGTTTTGCAAGCCTACAGAATTTATCATACCGCTTTCACATTCTGCAATTCTTGGTGTAGGATTACCAAAACGAGCCTCCTTTGTTGTGCCTTTAAATGAAAATGTACCCAAAATATTTATGTCATAAAGTTCCGCAAATTCATAACCATATCCAAATGTACCGCTTGCAGGGATTACAGGGTTATCAAGTTCCAGACCGCTTAATGTAACCTTTGTATCTACCATATAATCTCCTCCTTTACAAGTACAGGACCATCTTTGCATATTCTCTTATTACCGTATTTAGTCTTGCAGGAGCATCCCATACAAGCACCAAAGCCACACCCCATACGTTCTTCAAAGCTGAACTGTCCTGATGTTTTGGTTGCATTATATACCGCCCTTAACATTGGTTCAGGACCGCATACATAAAAATATGTATAATCAATATTCCCTATTGCCTCAGTAACAAAGCCCTTTACACCTATACTGCCGTCAACAGTAGTGATAATAACATCTGCTCCGATTTTTTCAAATTCATCTTTATAAAAAACTTCACTTTTCTTGTTAAAACCAAGTACAACAGTAACCTTTTTATCCATTGCAATCAATTTTTTCGCAAGGTTGTACATTGGTGGAACACCTGCACCACCGCCAATCAAAAGCGGCTTGTCCCCGCTTGTTGAAAGGTCATAGCCATTACCGAGACCTGTTAAAATGTCAAGCTTAGTTCCATTTTCCATAAGGGACATTGCCTCAGTTCCCTTGCCCACTGCCTTATATATTAAAGTCAGCGTATTTTCATCATAATCGCATACAGAAATTGGTCTGCGTAAAAACATACCGTCAAGCTTTATGTTTACAAACTGACCTGACGCACCTATATCCGATGTATCACCGCCAAGTACCATTTCAAACACATTTTCTGCAATATTTTTATTTGATAGTATTTCAAAATAACTTTGATTCATTATTTTTCCTCCCAAACCACTTCGCCATTACACATTGTCAGTTTGCATCTTCCAAATACCTTTTTACCCTCGAGAGGAGTAAATTTACCCATTGATTCAAATTCATCAGGGTTAATAATATATTCGGCATCAAGGTCAAAAACCGTCAAATCAGCGACTTCGCCGACCTTAATTTCTCCACCTATTTCAAATCTGTCCCTGGCATTATCGTGCATAAGCTCAACCAACCTTTCAAGGCTGATTTTACCGGTTTTTACAAAGCTTGTGTACATAGTTGCAAAGGCTGTTTCAATACCTACAACTCCCATCAGGCTCTTTTCAAGACCCTTTGACTTTTCTTCTGCAGAATGGGGAGCGTGGTCAGTAGCTATCATATCTATTGTGCCATCAAGCAAGCCTTCAACTAACGCAAGTCTGTCCTCTTCACTGCGGATAGGAGGGTTCATTTTAAACCTGCCCTCTTCCTCAAGCATCATATCATTCATAGTAAGGTAATGGGGTGCAGTTTCACAAGTAATATTTACACCCTCTTTTTTTGCATTACGGATAAGCTCCACACTTTCCTTGGCGGATATATGACAAACGTGGTATTTGCACCCCGTTTTTTTAACCAATTCAATATCCCTTTTAATAGGACCCCATTCACTTTCGCTGCATATACCTCGATGTCCGTGCAGTTTTGCATATTCTCCATCGTGGATATAACCGCCAAAAAGTAAATCGTTATCCTCACAATGGGCGGAAATTATCTTGTTATGCTCCCTTGCCTTTTTCATAGCAAAAATCATCATTTCCTCCGACTGTACACCTCTACCATCATCGGAAAAACCAATAGCATACGGTGCCATACCATCAAGGTCAGCCATTTCCTCACCCTTTTCACCTATAGTAATTGCACCAAAGGGGTAAACATTAATGCAGGCATCCTTTTCAATAATATCAAGCTGTTGCTTCAGATTATCAAGGCTATCAGGAACAGGATTTAAATTCGGCATTGAACAAACAGATGTATAACCACCCCTTGCACATGCTTTTGTCCCCGTCTTCATAGTTTCTTTATAAGAAAATCCCGGCTCTCTTAAATGTACATGAACATCTATTAAACCGGGAAATATATAGCAATTTTCAAAATCAAAAACACGACCGCCCTCCAAGATGCTGTCGTCAACAGATACTATACGTCCTTCAGAAATATTAACATTTGCTTTAACAAAGCCTTTATCCACATAAACAAATGCATTTTTAAGAGTATAGTTCATAGTAATCTCCTTCCAGATTAAGCATTTTAATCAACAAATATTTTACCACGAAATTACAATAATGTCAACTAAAAAGGTCAGCAACCAAAGTTGCTGACCTTAAACCCTTATTCAACAATAAAATCCTTGATTTCTGCCTCAAATGAATCGTCATCACCGTGAATATCAAGCTTAATAGGTTTTGACAAATCCAAAGAGAAAATACCCATAATAGACTTTGCATCTACTATATATCTGCCTGATGTAAGATCTACATCATAATCACATTTTGCAACAATATTTACAAATGCCTTTACCTTATTGATTGAGTCCAACATAATGTTAAATGATTTCATAATTACTTCCTCCTTTAGGTTAGCTATAGACATATAATACACTTTTTTTCTGTATTTGTCAAACTTTTTGTTGAGAAAACCTTACTCTTGTGGTACTATATAATATATAAATGCTGCAAAGAGGTAATTTTATGAAAAAAGTCAAATTCCACACCCTTGGGTGTAAGGTTAATTTATAGGAAACAGAGGCTATGAAGGGGCTGTTTGAAGATGCGGGATATGCAATCACCGAAAAGGATGATGCAGATGTTTTAGTTATAAATACCTGCACGGTTACTGCAATGAGTGACCGCAAATCACGCCAGATGATACGCCGTGCAAAAAAGAACAACCCATCAAGCATAGTGGCTGTGGTGGGGTGCTATTCCCAGGTTTCTCCTGATGATGTGGAAAAAATCCAGGAAGTTGACATCATACTTGGCACAACAGACCGAACAAAGATTGTTGAATATGTAAAAGCCTTTGACGGCGAGCGTAAAAAATATGTAAGGTCTCAAATTCCAAAGGTTTTTGAGGATTTAAAATCCACACATCAGTCACGCACAAGAGCAACACTGAAAATTCAGGACGGATGCAGAAACTTTTGCACATACTGTATTATCCCATTTGCAAGAGGTCCTCTCCGTTCCAAATCAATAGAATCGACCCTTGAGGAAGTCAAGGAGCTTGCATCAAACGGATATAAGGAAATTGTACTTGTGGGAATAAACCTTGCCATGTACGGCGAGGACACAGACAAAAGGCTTATAGACATAATAGAGGCTGTATGCTCTGTTGAGGGTATCAAAAGGGTGCGTCTTGGCTCATTGGAGCCTAATCTGGTAACTGATGAATTTATTAAGCGTACTAAAAAGCTTGATAATTTTTGCCATCATTTTCACCTTGCGTTACAAAGCGGTTCAACAACGGTGCTTGAAAGGATGAAGCGTCATTACACTGCGGAAGAATATTCAAAAGCGGCAAAAACGCTGCAAAACGCCTTTGATGACTGTGCATTAACAACAGACGTTATGGTAGGCTTTCCCGGTGAAACCGATGAAGAATTTGAAGAAAGCCGTAACACCGTAAAGGCAGTGGGATTCAGCTCAATTCACGTTTTCCCATATTCAAGACGAAAGGGTACCGTTGCCGACAAAATGGACAATCAGGTAGATGAAAACACAAAAAATATACGAAGTGAAAAAATGATTGAAACAGGAAAGCAGTTAAAAAAAGAATTTTTTGAAAAGCATATAGGCAAAATTATACCTGTATTGATAGAAAGAAAAAATACAAAAGGCATTTTTGAGGGACATACCTCTAACTTTATACAGGTCTTTGCAAAAGGCGACACAGAGGAAGGCGAGCTTGTTGACGTTAAGCTGACAGGTTATGAAGATGAATTTATGACAGGTGAAATAGTATGATTGAAAAAAACAAAACCTATACTACGGAAATAACCGGAGTAGGGGAAAAGGGCGAGGGAATAGGAAGAATAGATGGTTTTGCAGTATTTGTTCCTTATGCGCTACTGGGCGAAATAGTGGAGGTTCTTATAGTAAAGGTACTTAAAAATTATGCTTTCGGTAAGCTTATAAGTATTATAAAGCCTTCACCTTACAGAATAAATCCAAAATGTCCTGCATTTTATAAATGCGGCGGATGTGATTATCAGCATTGTTCTTATGAGCTTGAATTAAAAAACAAAACTAACAAGGTAAAGGATTGTATCCAGAGAATAGGCGGACTTGACATTAAGGTAGCAGACACTTTGGGAAGTACCAAAATGCACTACCGCAACAAATCCCAATTTCCTGTCACACCTGAAGGCATAGGATTTTACGCACCGCGGAGCCATCGTGTTATACCTGTGGACAACTGCCTTATACAAAATGAAAAATCCAACCGCGTAATCAGCATAGTAAAAGAATTTATGGATAATTTCCACGTAAAAGCATATAACGAAGCTACTGGCAAAGGGGTAATCAGGCATATTTTCACAAGATGTGCCCTTACAGACCAGATGATGATATGTATTGTTACAGCATCAAAAAGCCTTAAGGATGCGGAAGTCCTTGTAAGTATGCTTAAAGCGGAATTTGGTGAGGATATTTCCGTAATTCAGAATATTAACCCCAAAAACACAAATGTTATTTTAGGCAAGGAGAATATTGTGCTTAACGGAAGTGACGTGGTAACGGATAAAATTGGAGATTTGTATTTTGAAATATCACCACAGTCATTTTTCCAGATAAATCCCGAGCAAACCAAGGTGCTTTATGATAAAGTTTTAGAGCTTGCAAACCTTAATGGTACAGAAAAGGTACTTGATTTATATTGTGGAATAGGCACAATAGGACTATATCTCGCAAAGTATGCAGAATCCGTAATTGGTGTAGAATGTGTACCTGAGGCAGTAGAAAACGCAAAGCGTAATGCCCTTTTAAACAACATTAAAAATGCAGAATTTCACGTTGGTAATTCGGAGGATTTGGCAGAAAACTTTACAGATGCAGATGTAATAATAATTGACCCTCCCCGTAAGGGATGTGACGAAAAACTGCTACAAACAATAAGGGATATTTCTCCCCAAAAGGTTATATATGTATCCTGTAACCCCTCCACATTGGCAAGGGATTTGAAAATACTCTATGGCTACGGATACAAGGCAGACACTGTTTATCCTGTGGATATGTTCCCAAAAACAAGCCATGTAGAGTGCGTGGTGCGACTATGTCAGGAATAGCGCCTGTAATATTTATTCCAATGCAATATAAAGGTTGATAGTTTATGAAAAAATTTATTAAAAATGAATTATACGGCTGGACAAAGGGTGAGATTATATGGTTAATTTTCACCTGCATAACAATAACTGCATTATCAATATACTGGCAGGACTCAATAATGGGTATAATATCCGCCGTAACAGGGATTTTGTATGTAATATTTGCAGGAAAGGGTAAGCTGAGCGCATACTTTTTTGGTCTTATAAACTGCACACTTTATGCAATAATTTCCTTTAAAGCAAGGCTATATGGAGAAACTATGCTTAACGCCATATATTATCTGCCAATGCAGTTTGTTGGCTTTTATATATGGAGCAAAAATATGAACCCTGAAACCCGAGAGGTTATAAAAAGACGTATGCAACCCTCATGGCGTATAGGATTAATAATTGTAATAGCTATTGCCACATATATATACGGTTTGTTGCTGAGCTATCTTGGTGATGCAATGCCCTTTGTGGACAGCTTTACAACAGTTGCATCAGTAGTGGCGATGATTGTATCTATAGGAATGTTTTCAGAACAATGGTGGATATGGTTAGGAGTAAATTCCTTTAGCGTGTATATGTGGTGGTGTAATTTTACATCAGGAAACGACAATATGGCTACACTTTTAATGTGGCTTGTGTACCTTATAAGCGGTATAATGATGCTTATAAAATGGGAAAAAGAAATAAGTAAACAGCCTTAAGCCTTAATATAAAAAACTGCGTTAAAGTTTTTTAACGCAGTTTTTTATATTAAGGGTGCAAATAATCTTATGCACATACCGAACATTCTACCAAAGATATTAAATTTTTCATATTCCTCCAACGTTATTTCAGAGCACATTTTTTCCGTATCCTGATAATCCGACTCAACGGCCTGGATTTCAGGCACACAGTACATAAACAAAGCACATTCGTAATTTAAATACAAGCTTCTGTAATCATAATTTATAGTACCAACTACCACTTTATCGTCATCGGATACTGTAACCTTGGCGTGAACAAAGCCTTTATCATATTCAAAAATTCTAACCCCTGATTTTATAAGCTTTGGATAATATGAACGTGCAAGCCACAGAGCATAGGGTTTATCAGGAATATGTGGCATAATAATACGCACATCCACTCCGCGTTTTGCCGCATACTCCAAAGCCTCCTGCATTTCATAGCTGATTACAAGATAAGGTGTCATTATATGAACATAATTTGTTGCCCTGTTAATTATGTCCAGATACACCCTCTCACCTACAAATTCACTGTCAATAGGGCTGTCGGAATAGGGTATAACAAATCCGTCTGCTTCAACCCCTTGCTTTACAATGTAATTGTCATAGCTTTCATTTTCCTTTTCGGAAAGG
Source organism: Clostridia bacterium (assembly GCA_045534795.1). Lineage (GTDB taxonomy): Bacteria > Bacillota > Clostridia > Monoglobales > Firm-18 > CAZNKU01. Next base: position 7,996 of record JAZSKK010000224.1, read on the forward strand.
TTCCACATCCTCAAAAACATTACTGTAAAGCTGGTAACAGCATCACCCTTTAACATAACCGCAGTATCCTTCCAATGACCAAAACGTATATCCTTATTAATATACTCATCTGCAATATTGATACCCCCAGTAAAGGCAGTGTGGCCGTCGATAACAAGTATCTTTCTGTGGTCGCGGTTATTTTGATAAGTTGACAAAAGAGGTGTAACACGTTTGAATATTTTGCATTTTATGCCCAATTTTTCAAGCTCCTCACAATATTCAGGAGGAAACGTTGCAAGACTGCCCATAGCGTCGTGCATAAAGCGGACTTCTACACCTTCAGAAGCCTTTCTCTTTAAAATATCCAGAATTTCAAGCCACATTTCAGATTTTACATTAACTATAAAATATTCAAGAAATATAAATTTTTGTGCTTTTTCAAGCTCTTCCTTCATTTTTTCAAGCTTGTTTTCACCTAGGGGAAAATATTCTACCGATGTATTTTTATAGGTAGGATATCCTGCAAAATCATATATATATTTTGAAAAACCCGCCATATTCCCCTGCTTTGCCAGTTCATCCATAATTTTATCATCCTGAACAATATAGTGCTTTGTTTCTTCTTCAATAGTATTTGTTCTTTTGCTTATGGATTTTGTTATAACATTCAAATGAGTGTAAATGTACAACAAACCGCCAAATATAGGCAAAACCGTAATCAAAATTATCCATGCATATTTAAAGGATGGCTCACTTGGGCGGTTAACCTCGTAAATCACCAAAACCGCACCAAGCAAATACAATATTCCAAGAATATAACCGCTGTATTCATTAAGCCACAAGGTCAATATCATAAATGCACATATCTGTATAATCAGTATAATTGAAAAGGATATAATACCGGAATGCAAAATTTTTCTCATAAAATCACCTTGGAATAATTATACATTACAAAATTTTAAATTTCAATTTACACCTACTATTATTAACAAATTTTTAATAAAAACACCGTGGATTATCCACGGTGTTAAATTAATTATTCATCATCAGTTGCTATATCTATCAAATCGTCAATTGATATACCAAACAATATTTTTGACAATTCATTTACCTCATTGTAATTCTTATTCTTCAATGCAAGAAGCTTGGATTCAAAGCCACTCTGATTTTCTTCTGTCATATCTTCATATGCTTTAAAAGCACTTTCAATTTTGTTTCTATAGGTATTTTTAATATAATTACTACCGTAAATTGCAATACCCCTATTTGCATCATCAAGTGTAGCCTTAACAGCATCTAATACGTAATTAATAACTGCTTTTTCGCCATTTTCAACAGAAAAACTTTCTTTTGACAAAACATCTTGCATATTTTTAAGAGAAGCTACAACCTGGTTTTGCTTATCCATATCAATTGTTGAGCCGCCTGATGAGCCGCCTCCGCCGCCTCCGGCTGCTGATTTGATTACATAGCTGACACTTAAAACCTCACCAATTACTTTGCCGTCTTTTATTGCAATTGCTTTAATGGTCATTGACTTGGATACAGAAATAGCGTCTTTATATTTTGTGCTTTTTTCTGTAGGATTGTTTCCGTTTGTTGTATAGTAAATTGTTGCCCCCTCAACATCAGTAGTCAACACTACCTTTTGAGTTGAAGTATAGCTTCCGCCCTTAACAGATGGTACAGGTGTTCCCTTTCCTGAAGTAGTATCAGATACATTGTTATCCTTTGGCTTTTCATCTACAAAAAGAGCCATAACGGAGGTAAGCTCGCCTCTTGTAATGTTTTCAGTTGCTCTGAATTTGCCGCCTGCCTCAAGTGGCATTAATCTGTTTGATACAACCTTGTTTACATAAGGAACAGCCCAGTCGGAAACTGTATCTGTAATAGTTTCTGACATAGTAAGGTCAAACAATTCAGTTACTCTTGTTATAATAGCACAAGCCTGTTCTCTTGTAAGGTAGTCATTACCCTTGAATGTTCCATCACCGTGACCTGTAATATAGCCCGCTTTTTTTGCTATTGCTACATAGCTGTAAAACCAGTCATTTGCACTTACATCTGTAAAATTATCTGCAGCAGCCTCTGTATAATTAAACACAAGGTTTACTATTTTACAAAGCTCTGCTCTTGTAAGAGGGTTATTTGGACGGAATGTGCCGTCTGTATAGCCATTAAGCACTCCTGCATTAACCAGCTTATATATAGACTGACCCAAAACACTTTCGGAATCCACATCGTTAAATGTTGGTGCAGTAGATTCTGCAGCAAAAACACCCAAACTTGAAAGCATCATTGCTACAACTACAATTAAAGACATTATTCTCTTCATATAACTATCATCCTTTTTGTTTATTTTAGGGAAATTGGAACACCCGGAGGTGTTCCAATTTGTAATTAAGCATCCACTATACTTCTTATGAATGTTACAATATTTTCTTTAGCTTTAAACTCATATTTATCATCGTTAACCTTTTCAAAATATTTGTCAAGCTTACTGCTGTTTTCAAGTCTCTTGTTATTTAAAATTACATCAAAGTATTCATCAGTTTTGATGTTGATGTTTTCAAAAGCCTTGCGTACTTTATCCTGTACCTTCTGGAAATCGCCATTATCATAATCCTTTTTAATATCACTATCCTTATACCAC
>JAZSKK010000246.1:0-5345 GCA_045534795.1 Clostridia bacterium
TCCCTGAAGAGGGAGCCTTTTTTCTTAAAATTAGTGTTTTTTACTTGACAAATCTTTGGTGTTTATATATAATATACTTTGCTTGCTGATATAACTCAGACGGTAGAGTACCACCTTGGTAAGGTGGAAGTCGTGGGTTCAAGTCCCATTATCAGCTCCATTAAATAACAAAGGACAACCTAAAAAGGTTGTCCTTTGTTATTTTATTTATCTTGTACCAAAAATTCTGTCACCGGCATCACCCAATCCGGGAAGTATGTAGCCGTTTTCGTTAAGTCTTTCATCAAGATTACCAATATATATATCTACATCAGGGTGGGCTTTTTTCATAGCTTCTACAACTTCAGGTGCAGCAATTATACACATAAATTTGATTTTGCTGACATTATAACGTTTTTTAATAAGCTCTATTGCTGCAATAGCACTGCCGCCTGTTGCAAGCATAGGGTCTAAAACAATAACCTGTCTTTGTTCAATATCCGTAGGCATTTTGCAGTAATATTCAACAGGCATAAGAGTGTCGTGGTCTCTGTACAAACCGATATGTCCAACTTTAGCAGCAGGTATCAGGTCCAAAATTGCATCAATCATTCCAAGACCTGCTCTTAAAATTGGAACAAGAGCGACCTGTTTTTCAACAATTTTACCATTACATTCCTCAAGAGGGGTAATAACCTTATGGTCAACAAGGGGCAAATCCTTTGTTGCTTCATAACCCATCAACAAAGCAATTTCATGTATTAACAATCTGGAATCTTTGTCAGTTGTGTTTTTGTCACGCAACATAGTAATTTTGTGTTTTATAAGAGGATGGGACATAATATATGGTTCTTTCATATTTTGTACTCCTTTTCTTTTTTCAATAATTATACAATATTTTTCCTGAAATGTCTATAACTATATTGTAATATTATTTTTTATTAAATTAAATTTTTCATTACCAATTCCCTTTACATTTTGAATATCCTCAATTCTTTTGAATAATCCGGCATTTTCCCTGTATTCAATTATCTGATTTGCAATTGATTGTCCAATTCCCGGTAACTGACAAAGCTCATCTGCGGTTGCAGTATTGATGTTTATAATTCCTGTAAATTCAGCAGAGGAGGAAGCCTTGTCTGATTCTGTATCATTTATTGATGGAATTTTTATGTATTGCTCATCAGTTAACTTCTGAGCAAGGTTTATGTCGTTTTTATATGCGTTTTTAGTATAACCACCGGCCTTTTCTATTGCATCTGCAACCCTGTTTTCGCTTGTCATTTCGTACATTCCCGGGTTATTGACTTCACCTGTTACAGTAACAAATATTTTTTGTTCAAATTCGTTTACAGATGAATCAAGTTTAAAATGTTCAATATTTTTAGGTTTGTATATTGAATTGTGAAATATCGGAACAAGTGAAATAACAAGCGTGAAGTATAAAACCAATAAAGCTATTGAAAGGCTTTTGTGTTTTTGAATGAATCTTTTGGTATCAACATAAGTTTCATAAGCTGAAGTTGTTATTATTCTGTCTTTTAGTTCAGAATATATCTCCTTTAAATTCAAAATACTCACCTCGTAATGTTAATTTATCATATAATTCGACAAAAATCAACATCACGTACATTTTTTTATTTTGCAAAAACGTGTTTTCCTATAGTTGTTATTACAGGACGTGAATAAATCCATTTGCTTGTTGTCTTTGCAGGATTATAATAATATATTGCACCACCTGTGGGGTCCCATCCGTTTAATGCATCCTGAGCAGCCTTGTATGAACTTTCGTACATATCCGCTTCCCATTGTCCATCTACAATAGCGGTAAAAGCTCCCTCCTGAAATATTACACCTGCTATTGTATTTGGAAAAGATGGATGTTCTACCCGGTTCAGTACAACTGCACCTACGGATACCTGCCCTACATAAGATTCTCCTCGTGCTTCAGCATTAATTATTCTTGCAAGTAATTTGGCATCATTGTCATAATTATAGGTTGAGGCTGATTGTATGCCCATTGCATTAAGGGTATTGGTACCTGCTATACCATCAACTGTAAGACCGTTTTTTCTCTGAAATTTTTCTACAGCCGCTTTGGTTTTGCTGCCGTATATTCCGTCAATATCTCCGTTATAATATCCCCAATTTTTTAACTTTTTTTGTATTTGTATAACCTCGTTGCCTGTTGCCCCTTTTTTTGATAAAACATCATAGGTTTTATTATTATATATGGCTGCTCCTGCTACCATTAAGAGCAAAATTAAAAATACAGAAATATTTTTCATTTTTTTATCCTCCACGTAAAGATAAAATTATGATTTCATACAATTTATTTTTTTATTCACTTTTGTTGTAATAAAAACTCATAAATGTATGATTTATCCTGTAAAAGTTTTGCAAAAAAGGTTGAAATGTTTGATAAAAAATAGTATAATATTATGATAGGTAATATATTATCCTGGGTTATAATACCCAAACGGCATGAATTGAGGTGAAATAATGCCAGAGGTTAAAAATAAAAGAAGAATATTAACTAAAAAAATGGTTTTGCCTTTGTTACCTCTCAGAGGCTTGACTGTGTTTCCTTATATGGTTTTGCATTTTGATGTTGGCAGGGAAAAATCAATAAAAGCTGTGGAAGAGGCTATGAATAATGAACAGTTGATTTTTCTTGCAACTCAAAAGGACATCAAAACAGATGACCCTAACCCTGAAGATGTATATAATTTTGGTACAGTATCTAAAATCAAACAGATTATAAAATTGCAAAATGGTAATATTCGTATTTTGGTTGAAGGCATTGCAAGAGGCAAAATAGTTAAAATATACGATGAAAATACTCATTATGTTGCTGAATTACGCAGGTATCCTGCTTCAAAAATTGAGCCTGATGATGAAACTGAAGCTTTTATGCGTGCAGGTAAGAATATACTTGAAGATTATTTGAAGTTTCTTCCAAAACTTCCTCACGAAATTATTGCACAAGTTATGAACATCACTAATGCAGAAGAATTTATTGATGTTGTAGCAGGTAATATTTTTGTTAAGCAGGAAGATAAAATGGAAATTCTCTCTGAATGTGATATATATAAGAGAATGGAAAAACTCATAGATATTATGAATAATGAGTCACAGATTATGAAGATAGAATACGGTATTGCTGCTCGTGTCAAAGAGGAAATGGACAGGCATCAAAAAGAATATTATCTTCGCGAACAGGTTAAGGCTATCAATGAGGAACTTGGTGATAAGGATGGTTTGCAGTCTGATTGTGATGAATATCGTTTAAAAATATCCAAATTAAAGGTTTCTGATGAAATTAAGGAAAAACTTTTAAAAGATGTTGACCGTTTGTCCAAAATGTCAACAATGACTGCTGACAGTGCAGTTATACGTAATTACCTGGATATTGTATTGGAACTCCCGTGGGGTGTATATACAAAGGATAGAATGTCTGTAAAGCAGGCAAAAAATATTTTGGATGCAGAACATTTTGGTCTTGAAGATGTTAAGGAACGTATAACGGAATTTTTGGCAGTTAAACATATTGCCAAGGATTATAATGGCACAATTTTATGTCTTGTAGGTCCTCCGGGTGTAGGTAAAACGTCTGTTGCAAAGAGTATTGCAAAGGCTATGAACAGAAACTATGTTCGTATATGACTTGGTGGTATGCGTGATGAGGCGGAAATACGTGGTCATCGTAAAACTTATGTTGGTGCAATGCCCGGCAGAATTGTAAATGCGATTAAACAGGCAAAAAGCATGAATGCATTTGTTTTGCTGGATGAAATTGATAAATTAAGCTCTGATTATAAAGGAGACCCATCCTCTGCACTTTTAGAGGTACTTGATTCAGAACAAAACTTTTCGTTTAGGGATAATTTTTTGGAAATACCTATGGATTTGTCGGATGTTGTTTTTGTTACAACCGCAAATTCTTTGGATACTATCTCCAGACCTTTGCTTGACAGAATGGAAGTTATAAATATTTCCAGCTATACATTGCAGGAGAAGATTGAAATTGCATTGAATCATCTTATTCCAAAACAACGAAAGAAGCACGGCCTTGATACAAAAAATCTTCGCATAACACGTGATGCTGTCAGGGATATTGTTATCTATTATACAAAAGAGGCAGGTGTCCGTAATCTTGAACGCTCTATTGCGGAAATTTGCCGTAAAACCGCTAAAAATATTGTTGAAAATGATGTAAAGTCTGTTACTGTAACTCCAATAAATCTTGAAAAATATCTTGGTAAACGTAAGTTTTTATTTACTGATATTGAAAACAATGATGAAATCGGTGTTGTAAATGGTCTTGCATGGACAAGCGTTGGTGGCGATACGTTGCAGATAGAAACAAATGTTGTTCCCGGTACAGGCAAAATAGAGCTTACAGGTAAGCTTGGGGACGTTATGAAAGAATCTGCAGTTGCTGCAATAAGCTATATTCGTGCAAATAGTGATAAATTAGGTATTGTGTCAGATTTTCATAAAAAGTTTGATATTCATGTACACGTTCCCGAGGGAGCAGTACCAAAAGACGGCCCCTCCGCAGGTATTACAATGGCAACGTCAGTAGTTTCTGCACTTACTAAAATAGCTGTTAAGCATAATGTTGCTATGACCGGAGAAATAACTATTCGAGGCAGAGTACTTCCTATAGGCGGACTTAAGGAAAAGGCTATTGCTGCACACAGAGCAGGGATTAAAACAATTATAATTCCAAGTCAGAACGAACCTGATATTAATGATATTCCTGAAGCTGTACGAAATGAACTGAATTTTGTGACAGCTGACAATATTGATAAGGTTTTATCCGTTGCATTGTGTAGTAAACCTGTTTTGAATGACTACAAATTTGTAGATGTTGAATCACCGAAGGATGAGGAGGCAAGAATCAGACAATGAATTTGAATAATGTTGCTTTAATGCTTTCTGCAGTAAGTAAAGGACAGTACCCTGATACTGCTTTGCCTGAAATTGCCTTTGCAGGCAGGTCTAATGTTGGTAAGTCTTCTCTGATACGCAAGCTTTTAAACAGAAAAAAGCTTGCACGTGTCAGTGCTCAGCCCGGTAAGACTGCTACAATTAATTTTTATGATATTGATAAAACATTAATTTTTGTAGATTTACCGGGATATGGGTTTGCAAAAGTTTCTAAGCAGGAAAAAGAAAAATGGGGTAGGATGATTGAAGAATATCTTAATGAAAGAGAACAGCTAATACAGGTTGTCCTTTTGGTTGATATGAGACATAAACCTACAAATGATGATATTATGATGTTTAACTGGATAGTTGAAAGCGGTTTTGAACCTGTAATAATTGCTACTAAAAAAGACAAAGTAAAACCAAGCCAG
>JAZSKK010000143.1:0-4341 GCA_045534795.1 Clostridia bacterium
TAACAAGGGTTATGAGATTGAATTTAATGGTGTGGAAACAGAATATACATCCATTATTTCCGATGACACCCACTATGTCCCTTTGAGAATGATATTTGAAAAGATGGGGGCACATGTGTTTTACAGAAGCAGTGACCGTCAGGTTTTGGTTTTGTCACGTGATGGTGATATAATACGTCACATTGTAGGGGATAATGTAATTACCGTTAACGGCGAGGAAAAAACCTTTGATAAAACCTCTATTTCAGAAGATGGCGGAACTTATATACCGTTAGAAATGGTTTCTGTCGCTCTTTGTCCTGATGGAATTTCCTATGATAATCAAAAATTGAATATACAAAAGTATATAGCAAATACTGATTATCACATAATAATTAAAGAAGTATTGGATGTATGCGGAGAAAGTAATTTTTATCCGGAAAAATTCCAAAGATACATAAATTACCATATTAAAATGCCTGATTACAGTATTCAGGACGTTATATACAGGGTTAATCTTGGGGTAGATTTTCCCTTTTATGAAAATGCAATTACTATAGAAAATCCTCACGAGCTATTGGTTTTGGTTAATAAGTACCACCACCTGCCTGTAGGCTTTAAGCAGTACAACCTTGTTAATATGGACAGAAGCTATACAGTAAATGATGGCAAGGAGTATTTACTTTCAGCCGTTGCTTATGAAAAATATATACAGATGGCAGATGCGGCAAAGGCGGAAGGTCTTTCAATGAAGGTTATTTCAGCATACAGAACAGAAGATTATCAGAGGAATCTGTACAACAATAAAGTGAGAACAACAGGAAAGGTTAATGCTGATAATTATTCTGCAAGGCCGGGTTCATCTGAACATCAGACAGGACTGGCTGTGGATATAAGCTCTACAAGAGGTACTTTTGAATATACTCCTGAATTTAAGTGGTTACAAAAACACGCTCACGAATATGGCTATATTATGAGATACCCAAAAGGCAAGGAATGGATTACAGGCTATTCATACGAGCCGTGGCATTACAGATATGTTGGTACTGAAGCCGCAAAGGTGATATATGAAGAGGGTATAACCTATGAGGAATATTATCTGAAATATGTAGCTTTAAATGAATTTAGATAATTACACCTTCATTGTAAGGAAGGGGTGAGGGAAATTATGAAGCTGACAGATGATAAAAAAATAAGGGATTTTACCCTGTTGCTTACTTTTATGTATTTAGTAAGCTATGTTACCAGAATAAATTATGGTGCGGTAGTGTCGGAAATTGTTCAGGCGGAGGGAATATTAAAATCCGTGGCATCTCTTGCGGTTACAGGGAGCTTTATTACCTATGGGGCAGGTCAGCTTATCAGCGGTTTTATGGGTGATAAAATACAGCCTAAAATTCTGGTCCTTGCAGGGCTTGTGCTGACTGTTTCAATGAACTTTGTAATTTCACTTCTCAGCGACCCGTATATTATGGCGATAGTGTGGTCGGTAAACGGATTTGCACAGGCGTTTATGTGGCCTCCCGTGGTTAAGCTTATGACGGAGCTTTTAAACGGTAATGATTATAAAAAAACAAGTGTTGTAGTTTCTTTTGGTGCGTCCTTTGGCACAATTTCCGTATATTTATTTGCACCTGTTTGTGTTGCTTTTTCAGGCTGGAGAGCGGTATTTGCTGTGTCTGCAATAATAGGTGCCTTTATGGCGTTTATATGGGCTAAAAATTGTCCTGTAATTGATATGAACGTAGCTGATACAGGTACAAGGGTGTATGAAAAGGAAGATTCTGCTAATTTGGGTTTTCCGTTTATTATACTTGCAGTAATGCCTGTTATTGCTATGCAGGGAGCGTTACGCGACGGTGTACAGACCTGGATGCCGTCGTATATTCTGGAAACCTTTAATTTGCAGAGCTTTGCGGCAATTTTAACAGGTGTTGTGTTGCCAATATTCAGCATAATCAGCCTGCGTGTTACTTCAAGGATTTATGAGAAAAGGATTACAAACGAAATATCTTGTGCAGGTGCAATTTTGGGCTTTGGCTTTGTAAGTGCATTTTTGCTTTGGATGTTTCCTGATTCAAATGCTGTAGTATCCACAATTCTTGCAGCATTACTGTCAGGCAGTATGCACGCAGTAAAGATGTTAATGGTGAGTATGGTACCTCCATATTTTAAAAGGTACGGCAGAATTTCATTCATATCAGGGGTGCTTAATTCCTGCACTTATGTAGGCAGTGCAATTTCTACATACGGTATAGCCAAATTTTCTGAAAGCTTTGGATGGAACAGTACAATACTCCTTTGGTCAGCCATAGCCCTTGTTGGTATGATGATATGTCTGGTTGTCAGCAAAAAGTGGAAGGTATTTGCTGAATAAAAATTCGTTTTGTTGCATATTGACTTTTTAAATAGCATATGATAGAATATGTGAAAAATTAAATAATACACACAAAGTGTCGGTTATACTGCAAAGGTTTTTAAAAATCAGGTATAATCGGTGAAAAGGGAAATGGGTGAGAATCCCGTACGATACCAGTCGCTGTATGTGTCTGTTTTATGCTGGTGGCGAAAGCCGGTCATTGGGAAACTGAGAAGGCTATAGCATAAATGTTTTAAGACACGAGTCAGAAGACCTGCTTTGATGTTGCTCTGTAAGTGCATTGCATAGGAGCAACAATTTTATTTGAGTTTTCAAATAAATTGTGACGGTCACAGGAAAAGTCTGCTGTGGTAATTTTTTATAAAAATTGCCGCAGCTTTTTTGTTTGCTCGGCATAGTGAGGTGGTTTGGAAAATTTATAGGAAAAAGCAAGAAAACAAAAAAAGAAAGGACTTTTTAAAATGAAGAAAATTTTATCACTATTTTTAGTTTTGGTAATGGTTTTAACTGCAGTTCCTGTGAGTGTATTGGCTGACGACAGCGATACAATCACTGCCTATGTTACAGTAAGTAAATATGGCGAATTTGTGAAGGATGTAAATGGTAACGAGTTAGTTTTAGTTCCCGTGGAATTATGCGGAAGCAATGAATATAATCTTGATGCTTTGTTTGTGAAATTGCACGATATCTATTATCCGGGTGGATATGCTTCTGCCGATGGTACATACATAACTAAATTCTGGGGAGATGAAAGTGGAAATTTTGGATATCAGGTAAACGGCGGAACAGAATCGGTTGTAGGTATTGCTCATCAGGTTGAGGACAAAGATTATGTTGATGTGGCAATATACAAAAGCTGGCATCCTGATACAGAAGCGTACACAAAATTTGACAGATATCAGGCGGAAATCCTTGTGGGTGAAGATTTTGAAATCAGCTTGAGTGAGGCTGGATATGATGCGTATTGGAATATGGTATTTTCAGCCTGTGAAGGTGCAACTGTTACAGTAAATGGTGAAAAAACCGATATAATTACAGATAGTGACGGAAAAGCGGTACTGAATTTTGACAAGGCTGGCACATATATTGTTTCCGCAACAAAAGATAAGGTTGTTGAGGAAGAAAATGTTATTGCAATCGCTGCTCCAATATGTATGATAGAGGTCAAAGAGCCTGATTATATAACAGTTATTCATAATATTGTGTCAAAATATTGCAAAAACGGACTTGTGACCGATGAAAATATGGTGTGGCTTATTGCGGATATGGCGGTGTATAATGAGATTTATCCCCAAACCAACAATCTGACAAGTACCCAGAAACAAGCTTGTCTTGACAAAATAATTGCGGAAGCAATAAGCACATCTGCTCCTTCTGTGTTGGCAAAGGATATTCTGGCATTAAGAGCATTGGGATATGACGCAAGGGATGTTTACAGTTCAGCATCAGTAAAGTATGACTTTGTTGCCAAGCTTACTGCCCTTGTAGATAGTCAGGATGATTCTGTAACCAATATATACACCTTGCCGTATGTTATTATAGCTTTGCGTCAGGGTGAGGAATACGCAACTGATGAGCAGATAAAGTATCTTATAGATTCTGCCGTTTCAAGCAAGGATTTGTGGCAGAATGACGAGTGGGGAACGGATGCCGCATCTGCTATGCTCCTTGCACTTGCACCATATTATGATTCAATCGGAGACGTAATCGATGAGACTGTGACGCTGATTACATCCGCCCAGGATGAAACGGGATTAATAGGAAATGCTGCATCTACAGGTGTTGCAATAACGGCTTTATCTGCTTTGGGTATGGATGCAAAAAATGATATAAACTGCATAGATGGTCTTATGACTATGGCTACGGCAAAGCTCGACGGATTTGAGCCTATGGAAAATTCATTCTCTACAGAGCAGGGCTTACGCGGATTACTTGCATGGCAACTATACAAAACCAATGCAGAGCACATTATGTACGATTTC
>JAZSKK010000144.1:0-2274 GCA_045534795.1 Clostridia bacterium
GATGGTACGCTAGAGTGCAATTTGTCAAAAAGCAAGTAACCGCAAGGAAAATTAGATGTTTTCCTTGCGGTTTTACAGTTACAGTTATTTTTTGGCAAGAGCAAGCCCTTACCCTACATTTAAACATAGTTATTAAATTACTTGCGGTAGAACGACTTTTTCGACGGTCTGAGACGGTACTAAATTATTTTGGTACCGTTTATTTTTTTGACAAAATTCCACCCAGCCTGTATGTATAATAAAATGTAAGGAGGATGAAATGACTGTTTACATTGACCAATACATAATTATTAATCTTATATTAAACTATATAATTTTACGTATTACAAAAAAAATAATAAAATCCAAATCATCCAATCCAAGACTATTTGCTTCAAGCTTTGCAGGGGCAATATTTGCCATATTATTATTGTTTCCTCAAACTGAATTTATTACAAACACAATGGGCAAAATTATATTCTCACTTATACTGACTGCCATAAGCTTTAAGTGCGGTAGCCCAAAGGCATTTTTTAAAAATCTGATTGTTTTTTACTTTGTAAGCTTTACCATAGGTGGTTGCGGATACGCATTACTGAATATTTTAAACAAAAGTAATAATTTTGGTACAGCAAGGCTTTTGTGCATAACAATATTTATGTCATACCTGGTTTTAAGTGTAACCTCCACTTTGTATGAAAAATATTTAAAATATGATAATTTAATTCATAATATAAAAATAAAGCTTGGGGAAAATGAAACGGAAACAGAATGTTTTTATGATACAGGAAATAACCTGCGGGACCCAATAAGCAAGCTGCCTGTAATAGTAATAAACATTAATACAGCAAAAAAACTGTTGCCTGAAGGCATTATATATGAGCTTTTGCACACAAAAGACATAGTATCCATATATTTTTCCTACTGTATGGATGTTAAATTAAAGCTTATACCTTTTAACACTGTATCCGACAGCGGTTTTATGATTGGCTTTGTTCCCACAGAAATATTTATAGATGACAAAAAGACAAATGCAGTTATAGGAATATCTTCCTCCATTATTTCAAGTGATAAAAAATATAATGCAATTATTAACCCACAAACAATATAACAGGAGGTCTTTTATGAACACATTAAATAATATTTTCAGTAACCTATTAAAGCTACTGATAAATCTGCAAAAAAACGACATACATTATATTGGAGGAAATGACGTTTTGCCTCCTCCCCTTTCACTTAAGGAAGAAAGAGATTTGTTAGAAAATATAAAAGATTGTAATTCAAGAAACAGACTGATTGAGCATAATTTAAGATTAGTGGTTTATATTGCCAAAAAGTTTGAAAACACTGGTATAAATATTGAAGACCTTATTTCCATAGGTACAATAGGTCTGATAAAATCAATAAACACGTTTAATCCTGAAAAAAACATAAAGCTTGCCACATATTCATCAAGGTGCATTGAAAACGAAATACTTATGTACCTTAGAAAAAACAGTAATTCAAAAACTGAAATATCAATCGATGAGCCACTCAACACCGATTGGGACGGAAATGAGCTGTTGCTTTCAGACATATTAGGTACAGACCCTGACATAATACACCGTGAAATTGAAGAAGAGGTTGATAAGGAATTATTAAAAGAGGCTATGCATAAACTGTCTGCAAGGGAACTGGAAATTATAAAGCTAAGGTCTGGTATTGAAAACACCGAGGAAAAAACACAAAAGGAAGTTGCAGATATGCTTGGTATTTCACAATCATACATATCCAGACTTGAAAAAAAGATAATTAACAGATTAAGAAAAGAAATAAACAAAATGATAGATTAGGGGCTGTTTATTTGCTAAAAAGACTTTTTTTATTATCTGTTTTTCTTATTTTAATACAACAAACCGCCTATGCAATATCTGCAGAAAGCGCGGTGCTGATTGATGCTGACAGCGGCAGAATATTTTATGAAAAAAACGCATATGAAAAACGCGGAATGGCAAGTACTACAAAAATTATGACCGCATTGGTGGTATTGGAAAACACAAAACCCGATGACATAGTAACTATATCCTATAACGCATCAACAACCGAGGGTTCATCAATGTACCTTAAAGCAAATGAAAAAATAGCGGTAGAAGGATTATTGTACGGACTTATGCTGAATTCAGGCAATGATGCTGCAACTGCTTTAGCAGAACATACAAGCGGTAATATAGAAAAATTTGCAGAGCTTATGAATAAAAAAGCTAAAGAAATCGGTATGAAAAACACATCATTTGCAAAGTCGGAGGCCAAGCGGTC
>JAZSKK010000121.1:0-7825 GCA_045534795.1 Clostridia bacterium
TTTAAAAGTTTTTTTATCTATAGTTTTAATAGGAATTATCTTAGTGGTTGGTACTTTGGCAGCATTTTTTCTCGGTATTATAGATACTACAGAATCACTTAATATCGATGAAATAAGTCTTGACCTGTCTTCTTATGTTTACTGCATCGACCCTGAAACAGGGTAATATGATGAATATGAAAGATTATATGCTGATGTAAACAGCAGCTGGGCTGACCTTGAAGAAATACCTCTTCATGTCAGAGAGGCTGCTATTGCGATAGAGGATGAAAGATTTTACTCACATTCGGGTGTGGATTTTAAAAGTACATTAAAAGCTGCCACAAACTATATTTTTAAAAACAGTACCTCCCGTGGCGGCAGTACAATTACTCAGCAGCTTATTAAAAATCTTACTGGTGATTCTCAAAAAAATGTAGGAAGAAAAATTCAGGAAATGATGCGAGCTATCCAGTTGGAAAGAAAGCTGTCTAAAGATGAAATTTTGGAATTATACTTAAATTCCTTTTACCTTGGACAAGGTTGTAATGGTATAAAAAGTGCCGCATTGTTCTATTTTGATAAGGATGTGGAGGAGCTTACAATAGCAGAAGGTGCGTCATTGGTTGGTATAACACAGTATCCTTCTTTGTATGACCCTCTTGTTAACCCTGAAAAAAATAAGGAAAAGCAGGAAATTGTTCTCGCTAAAATGTTAGAACATGAATATATCACTCAGGAAGAATATGACGAAGCTATAGCTGAGGAACTACAATTTGTAGGCAGCGGAAACCCTGACGGTATAAGCAAGCAATCCTATTTTGTTGATGAAATAATACGCGAAGTCTTAAAGGATTTACAGAATGAATTGGGATATACTGAAGCCGTCGCAACAAAAATGTTGTATTCAGGTGGTTTAAAGATTTATTCAACCGTTGACCCTGAAATACAAAAAATTGTTGATGATGTATTTTCTGACCCTGCTAATCTTAAAGCAGGTTCAAAGGGAACACCTCAGGCATCTATGTGCATCATTGACCCATACACAGGAGAAATTAAAGCTTTAGTAGGCGGTTTTGGTGAAAAGACAGGCTCACTTACTTTAAACAGAGCCACTCAAACATTAAGACAGCCCGGTTCTACAATTAAACCGATTGCAGTGTATGCGCCTGCTTTGGAAAACGGACTAATAGAACCCTCCAGTGTATATGAAGATAAGGCTATTACAATTGGTGACTGGTCACCTAAAAACTATTATAGCGGATTTAAGGGAAAAGTAAGTGTAAAATATGCTGTAGATCAGTCAATTAATACAGTGCCAGTACAGATTTTACAGGAGCTTGGAGTTAATAAATCCTATGACTTTTTAACACAGAAATTGGGTGTAACTTCCTTAATTCCGTCTGACAGAAATCTTGCATCACTTGCTTTAGGCGGATTGACAAAGGGTATTTCAAATATGGAATTAACTGCGGCTTATGCTGCATTTGCCAACGATGGTGTGTATAATACGCCTATAACCTATACAAAGGTTGAAGACAGTGACGGCAATGTTATTTTAGAAAAGAAATCTAAAAGTAATGTTGCTATGAAATCAGCAACTGCCAGAACAATAAATGGTCTTTTAAAATCTGTGTGTGATTCAGGTACAGGTACACCTGCTCGTTTCAGTTCTGCTTACACAATAGCGGGTAAAACAGGTACAACAGATGATGATATGGACAGATGGTTTGTTGGATATACTCCATATTATTGTGCAGCAGTATGGGTTGGTTATGATATTCAGTCTTCCCTAAGCTTTTATAGCAGTAACCCTACAATTCCTTTGTGGAAATCTGTTATGTCACAAGTGCATACTGTTAAAAAATTAGAGTCCAGGTCATTCAAATATACGCCGATATATGTTGATGAAGAAGCTATAAGGGCATTAAATGACATAGAAATATTAGATGGTAAGATTTGTTCCGAAAGTGGACACAAAGCAACTTCTGATTGTCCTGAAGATTTAATTTCAGACGGAGATACAACCAATATAGATGATTATTGCAAGCTTCATATTAAAGATGATTCCGAGGAGGAAGAGGGGGATACCTCCAACACGGACTCCGATAATAATCAGACAGACATTACGGTAGATGATTCATTGTTATCTGATACCGGACTATAAAATTCACCGCAACAATATTTTTGACATAGTATGAAATATATTGTTGCGGAGGTGTTTTTATTGAAAAAAATATTAATACGTGGTAATGCTAAATTAAAAGGCAGCATTAAAATACAGGGTGCTAAAAATGCAGTTTTGCCAATTTTATCTGCATCAATACTTGCGGATGGAGATTGTATCCTTAAAAATTGTCCAAAGCTTTCAGACGTATTTAATACAATCAATATATTAAAATACATCGGACACGATGTTGATTTTACCGAAAATGTTTTAACAGTGCATAAAAATGATAATTTCAACAGTGTTATACCTGACAGTTTTATCAGAAAAATGCGTTCTTCAATTATGTTTATGGGTGCATTGTTAAATAAATACGGATATGTTAAAATAACTCTCCCGGGTGGGTGTGAGCTTGGTGCACGGCCTATTGATTTACACCTAAAGGCATTTGAACAGCTTGGAGTAAAAATAAACGAACACTATGGGTATTATGAATGCTCCTGCGACACAATTTCAGGAAATGATGTATATCTTGATTTTCCGAGTGTTGGTGCTACAGAAAATATAATGATTTTAGCCTGCAGATGTAAAGGAAAAACAGTAATACATAATGCAGCAAAAGAACCTGAAATAATTGATTTGCAAAATTTTTTAAATTCAATGGGTGCAAACATCTGTGGCTGTGGTACAGATACCGTAGTTATTTACGGAGTTAATAAATTACACGGTACCGAATATACCATTATGCCTGACCGTATTGTCACGTCAACATACTTAATTGCCGGTGCAATAACTAATAGTGAAATATTTATCACAGATACTTGTACAGATGATTTAATTTCAGTAATATCGGTTTTAAACCGATGCGGATTTGACATAGTACACGATAGCAATAATATAAAAATTTTCAAAAACAATAAAATTAATTCTATAGATTTAATAAGAACAATGCCGTATCCGGGGTTCCCAACGGATGTACAATCAATTATAACTCCACTTTTGTGTCTGGCTGACGGAACGAGCATTATAACTGAAAATTTATTTGAAAACCGTTTTAATCACATATACGAGCTTAATCGTATGGGTGCAGATATTAGTGTAATGGAGCGTAACGCAGTAATAAGAGGCGTTGACAAACTTTATGGTGCTAATGTTACTGCTACGGACTTACGAGGTGCAGCAGGGCTAATTGTTGCAGGGCTTGTTGCAAATGGCGATACGGTTGTGGACGGTATTGAATTTTTGGAACGTGGATATGAAAATTTAGTTGAAAATCTTAACGAATTAGGTGCTGAAATTACTTATACTTCTTAATGGAGGATAATATGAAATATGTTGATAAAACCACCGAGGGTGGAAAAATTGTTAAATTGAAAAATTATAAAAAAAGAGCTAAAAGAAATAGAATAAAAAGAAAAATTTTACTTGTTTTTTTAATTTTAATTATATTAATTTTTATACTTTTATATGCTCCGTTTATGAAGGTTAAAACAATTAATTGTATAGGAAATGAAAAGATTTCTGCTGAAGAAATTGTTTCCGCCTCTAAAATCTGTATTGGAAATAATATTTTCAGAATAAACAAAATCAAGGCAATAAACTCTATTGAAGATATTCCATACATAAAGGATATTACAATAGACAGAAAATTGCCTTCCACAATAAATATCAATGTTGAGGAATGTATTGTGCGTGCATACATTCCGTATAATAAAGAATATATTTTTATTGATGAGGATGCAAAAATTTTAGAAATTTCGACTACCCCTCCTGAAACACAAGCGTCGGTGATAACAGGCGTTAAAATGATTAACCCAACGGTTAATGAGATTGCGGAGTTTAAAAATACTAAACATATTGAATGCTTAACTGACATATTATCAACAACAGCTAAATCAAGATTTAATGGTATAGTTACAAATATTGACATTACAGACGTAAAAAACACAAAAATTACTATAAATGATAAATTAGTGATTATTGTGGGTGATACAGACAATATGGATTACAAGATTAATTTTATGGCATCAGGAGCTTACGACAGTCTTGGAAATAATCGTTCGGGTACATTAGATGTAAGCTATGGAAGCAGAGCCATATTTAAAGAAGAGAATAATTAACAGGAGTGATACTTTTTGAAAAGAAAATTTAATACTGCAATTTTTTCTATCGGTATAGTGTGTTTACTTATGGCATTTTTGGTTACTATGCAGATTAAAAGTGTTATTTATAATCATGCCACCAATAATGAAGAATCTCTGCGTGTTGAGGACTTACTTAAACAATTAAACGATGAAAGAGCAAAAAATGATAATATGTCCGAAATAATTACTTCGTTAAAATCTGACCTGCAATCATTTAAAGATGAAGCTGCTGAAAACAGCGAATATTCCAAAACAATTATAAACCAGCTTGAAAAGGCTGAAATACTTGCGGGGTTGGTAGAGGTAGAAGGAAGCGGTGTAACAATTACCGTTAAAGATAGTACCTTAAAAAATACAATCGGTGATGCAAGTGCTTATGTGATACACGATTCAGACCTTTTAATGATTATTAATGAATTATGTGATGCAGGAGCAGAGGCTATATCTCTTAATGGAGAAAGGATTGTTTCAACAACAGAAATCAGATGTGCAGGCTCTACCGTAAGTGTAAATAACAGCAGATATGCTCAACCGTTTATAATTAATGCTATAGGAGACCCTGTTAATTTGGAAAACGCACTTTTAATGCGTGACGGTGTATATGATACATTAACCACCTGGGGATTAGAAATCAATATTAAAAAGGTAAGTAATGTTGTTGTACCTGCATATATCGGTTCTCTTAATTTTAAATATGCTACACCTGTCATAGTAGAGGAAGGAAGTGTGAATGAATAAATGTTGATTATAGTTTTTTGCGTGGTATTTGGGACGATGCTTGCATTATTTGTTCCATTTAATATACCTATTGATTTTACACAATATGCCGCTGTTGCAATATTGGCAGGTTTTGACTCTATTTTTGGGGGATTAGTTGCTAATCTGAACAATAACTTTAAGCTAAATATTTTCCTTAGTGGTTTTTTTGGTAATGCAATTTTAGCAGCAGTTATAACATATATAGGCACTCTTTTGAATGTGGATTTATCTATTGCAGCAATAGTAGTTTTCGGCACAAGGCTGTTCCAGAATTTTGCCGTTTTAAGAAGATTTTTTATTAATAAATACTCTGAAAAAATTAATAGCAAAAAAATCTAAAAAATTACTTTACAAAATTAAAAAAATTATATATAATGAATATATGTATATAATATGAGGGGGATTATTGTGATTGAACTTGAAATAGAAAATGAATTAGTTGCCAATATAAAAGTAGTAGGTGTCGGCGGTGCCGGTAATAATGCTGTTAACAGAATGATTGAAGCTGGTCTTAGATCTGTTGAATTTATTTCTGTAAATACAGATTCACAGGCTTTGAAAAGAGCAAATTCCAACACAAAAATTCAGATAGGTGAAAAAGTCACTCGCGGTCTTGGTGCTGGTGCTAACCCTGAAATGGGCAGAAAAGCTGCCGAAGAAAGCAGAGACGATATAGCCGCTGCAATTAAAGATGCAGATATGGTATTTGTAACTGCCGGTATGGGTGGTGGTACAGGTACTGGTGCTGCTCCTGTTATTGCAGGTATTGCAAAAGAACTTGGTAAGCTTACAATTTCTATTGTAACAAAGCCATTTACCATCGAAGGTAAAAAGAGAATGTCTCAGGCAGAAAGTGGTATTGAAGAACTTAAGAAAAATTCTGATTCCCTTGTAATAATACATAATGACAAGCTTTTGAATATTTCAAATAATCAGAAAAACATTACTTTTGAAAATGCACTTCGTATGGCTGATGATGTTTTGAAACAGGGCTTGCAGGGTATCAGTGATTTGATTGTTGCTCCTGGTATTATCAACCTTGATTTTGCTGACGTTAAGGCAGTAATGAAAAATACAGGTCTTGCTCATATGGGTATCGGACGTGCTAAAGGTGAAAACAGAGCTGAAGAAGCTACAAGAATGGCTATTAACAGTCCGTTGCTTGAAACTTCTATTGCAGGTGCTAAGGGTATCCTTCTTAACATCTCCGGTGGTCCTGATATGACTTTGCAGGATGTTTATCGTGCAAATGAGCTTGTACAGGAACTTGCTGCTCCTGATGCAGAATTTATTTTTGGTGCAATTACAAATGATTCTCTTGAGGATGAAATTGAAGTCACATTGGTTGCTACAGGTTTTGATAATAATGATAATGACATAGATATTCCATTGTTTGGTTCAAAACCCGAATATATTATTCCTCAAAAAGCTGAACCTGTTCAGGAAACAAAGTTAGATAATAATCCCTTTGAAAGCATTGTTAAGAAAACAAAGCAAGAGGATGACCTTGACGTTCCTGATTTCCTAAAAAAATAAATTATATTAAGGCTTTAGATTAATTCTAAAGCCTTTTTTGCATTTTTAGTTTACTTTATCTTAAAAATGTGATAATATATATGTTAGGACATTATGGCTACGGAGGTGCGTTTTTTTGAAAAAATTAATGATATTAGATGGCAATAGCATAGTTAACAGAGCATTTTACGGTATCAGACTTTTGACAAACAAAGACGGAATCTATACCAATGCTATCTATGGCTTTTTAAATATTCTGTTTAAATATATTTCTGAAGAAAATCCTACGCACCTATGTGTTGCCTTTGATGTGCATGCACCAACCTTCCGCCACAATGCATACAGCGAATATAAAGCTCAGCGTAAAGGTATGCCTGATGAATTAAAACAGCAGATGCCTTTGTTGAAGGAAATTCTTTATGCAATGAATATTAAAATGATTGAGATGGCAGGTTATGAGGCTGACGATATAATCGGCACAGTTTCAAAAATTTGCGACGAAAATGATGTTATATGCAATATTTTAACAGGGGATAAGGACGACCTTCAACTTGCAAGCAAAAACACAATAGTTAAACTGATTACAACACGAAGCGGTGTTACAGATACTGTAAATTACACTGATGACACAGTGTTGGAAAAATATGGTGTTACACCGTTGGAATTTATTGATGTTAAAGGCCTTATGGGTGATACATCTGATAATATCCCAGGTGTTGCAGGTATTGGTGAAAAAACAGCATTTTCGCTTATCAAGAAATTTAAAAGTATAGAAAATATCTATGAAAATATTGATGATAAGGATATTTCAAAAGGTGTACGTACAAAGCTTATTGAAGGTAAAGAATCTGCATTTAACAGTAAATTTTTGGCTACTATTGTACGTGATGTGCCAATAGAATTTTCTGTAGATGATTGCATTATAAAAGAATACAACAATGATGTTTTAGTGCCTCTTTTTACAAAGCTTAATTTCACGAGCTTTTTAAAAAAATTGAATATCAAAACAGAGGTTACAACAGACGTAAAAATATCTGACGACAAAGAGATTTTTTTTAAAAATATAATTAATAAAAAAGAATTATTTTATTATTTTGATAATGAAGTGTGTTATGCTGCAACAGGTACAGATGACATTACAACATTAAAAACAGATGATTTAAAAGAATATTTTGAAAATCAGGATATTAAAAAAATATCACATAATATAAAAGAGCATATTGTTTATCTTGCCACCACGGGCATAAGCTTTGAAAACGCA
>JAZSKK010000091.1:0-2629 GCA_045534795.1 Clostridia bacterium
TGGTTCAAGTCCAGTCACTCAGACCAAAAAAGATGACGGTATTTTGTACCGTCATCTTTTTTGGTTTAAGCGATTGATTCGAGGAAGTAGCGTCACCCAAAGGGTGAACGCGCGACCGAACAAAGTGAGGAAGTCCCTTTAGGGAGTTCAAGTCCAGATGCGATATCTGTAAGGAATTTATCGCATATAAACATTTACATTTAATCTGAATTATGGTATAATAAACAAGTAAAAATTACGAGGTGGGGATTTTGAAACACAACACATATCTTTTTGATTTTGATGGAACATTAGTTGATTCTATGCCTGCATTTATTTCTGTTATGCTTAGGATATTGGATGAAAACAATGTAAAATATGGGGATGATATTATAAAAATTATAACTCCCTTAGGTTATGGAGGTACGGCAAGATACTTTATTGAATCCGGACTTAATATGGCGGAGGATGAACTTATAGAGTTAATGAACAAATATGCCTATGATGAGTATAAGTATAATATTCCTGCAAAAAAGAATGTAATAGCTGTTCTTGAAAAATTAAAGGAAGACGGAGCAAGCCTGAATATTCTTACTGCAAGTCCCCATATTATGCTTGACCCATGTCTTGAACGTCTTGGAATATATGACCTTTTTACAAATGTGTGGTCATGTGATGACTTTGGAACTACCAAAGCAGACCCTGAAATATACAAAATGGCAGCGGAAAAAATCGGTGAATCGGTTGAAAATATATTGTTTTTGGATGACAATTACAATGCAGATAAAACTGCAAAGTCATCAGGCATGAAGGTTTGCGGTGTATATGATGATTCTTCTAAAGATTATGTAGATGAAATAAAACAGGTCTGTGATTATTATATATATGACTTTTCTGAACTTATGGAACTTTAATAAAAAACCTGCTTATGGGTAGGTTTTTATTATTGTTGTTAAATCTGACTGTTTGTAGTATAATCAAATAAGATTAAATTGTAAGAAGGTATAAAAATGAGATTAACAGAAATTATAAAAGGTAAAAAACCCAGCCTGTCTTTTGAAGTGTTTCCGCCAAAAACCAGCGATACTTTTGACAGCGTAAAGCAGGCTACGGAAGAAATTGCAAAGCTTAATCCATGCTATATGAGTGTAACCTACGGTGCAGGAGGGGGAACATCGGATTATACTGCCCTTATTGCAAAAAATCTTTCAGACCATGGTATTACGCCTTTGGCACATTTAAGCTGTATTTCTTCAACCAGGGATGTTGTCCATAGCCAGCTTGAAAAGCTAAAGGGTATGGGGATTGAGAACATACTGGCTTTGCGTGGGGACATACCTGATGGTATGAGTATGGAACACCTTGACTACCGCTATGCATCGGAGCTTACGGAGGAAATACGTAATTTTGGCGGTTTCTGCATAGGCGGTGCCTGTTATCCTGAAGGTCATCCTGAAAGCAGAAATAGTGCAGAGGATATCGAAAGTCTTAGGATTAAAGTGGAATGCGGATGCGAATTTTTAACCACACAGATGTTTTTTGATAACAATATTTTATATAATTTTATGTATCGACTTTTGCGTGCAGGTGTGGATGTTCCTGTTGTTGCAGGTATAATGCCTGTTACAAATGCAAGTCAGATTAAGAGAATTTGTGCAATTTCAGGTAATGCGTTGCCACAACGCTTTTTGCGTATAGTAGATAGGTATGGGGATAATGCGGAGGCTATGAAGCAGGCAGGTATTGCCTATGCAACAGACCAGATTATTGACCTGTTTGCCAATGGGGTTAATGCGGTACATGTGTATTCAATGAATAAGCCAGATGTTGCCAGACAGATAAAAAATAATATATCGGAAATAATAAAATGAATACATTTGAAGTAATATATGGAACAATATCTGAAAAGGATATAGAAATTAATAAATCCGAACTTGCACAAAGGTTAAACGTAGCACGTGATTTTGAGCACTCTGCTATTGATATATGCAAAAAGGAATTTGCAGAAGCTGCGGAGTATAAGTATGCTTATACATACGTGCCGGTTACATTAGGGGATAACTTCGTTTGTAATTTGGGGTTTACGCAGGTTACCAGTAAAAACCTTTATGATAATTTATATGGATGTGACACTGCCATAGTGCTTGCTGTAACAACAGGCATCGGAGTTGACAGGTTGTTGAATAAGCTTTCAATAACATCTCAATCAAAATTTTTTATAACCGACGCAATAGGCTCTGCGGCGGCAGAAACCCTGTGTGATTATGTAGATAATATGCTACGTAAAGGCAGTAAGCAACACCGATTCAGTCCTGGATACGGCGATTTGTCATTGGATGTTCAGCCTGAAATTTTAGAATTATTGAGTGCAAATAAAAATATAGGAATAACCCTTAATAAATCGCTTTTGATGACACCTGTAAAATCTATAACCGCAATAATGGGGGTTTGTGATGAATAAAATACTTGAGCTTATTGAAAAAAAACGAATATATTTTGATGGTGGAGCAGGTACTTATTTGCAGTCCCAGGGTTTGACGCCGGGTACGCCGCCTGAAATATGGAATATAGAAAATAAGGATGTAATTATAAAAATGCATAAGGCATACCTTGATGCAGGATGTAATGTAATTACTACAAATACCTTTGG
>JAZSKK010000202.1:0-2217 GCA_045534795.1 Clostridia bacterium
CTTAAAACTTCATATGTTCAACAGGTGCACCTGTTATAATCATACCGTCAAACTTTTTATGCTTTACCTGGTCAAAGGTTTTATAAAATGAAATCATATGGTCACTTGATGTATGAGTTGCAGAATAGGTGGCCGTCTGTAAAAATTCTAATTCCACCTGCAAAGGAGTATTACCAACTAAACGTGCAAGTTGAGTTTCTGTCTCAATCTTTGTGGGCATAAGGTTTAAAAGCAAAATTTTAAGAGGCCTTATATCCTGTGTAAGGGCACGTGTTTCGGTAATTACAAATATATTTTCATTATTTAAAATTTCCGTAGCAGGAAGCTTATTAGGAATTTTTATAGGCATTTTTTCACCTCATTTAATGCTTGTTTAATATCGTCTATTATATCATCTGCATTTTCAATACCGATAGACATACGAATTAAGTCTCCACCGATACCTGCATCAATTAGCTGCTGGTCTGTTAGCTGACGGTGAGTAGTACTTGCAGGATGCAACACACATGTACGTGCATCTGCAACGTGTACAACGATAGCCGCAAGCTTTAAACTATCCATAAACTTAACAGCAGCCTCTCTTCCTCCCTTAATACCAAAGGAAATTACGCCGCATGCACCCTTTGGCAAATATTTTTCTGCCAATTCATAATCAGGGCTTGATTTTAATTTAGGATAATTAACCCATGTAATCATGTCATCATTTTCAAGGAAGGTTGCAACCTTCATAGCATTTTCACAATGTCTTTCCATACGAAGATGCAAAGTTTCAAGTCCTGTATTTAAAAGGAATGCAGGTAATGGTGCTAAAGCAACACCAAAGTCACGGATAAGCTGACAACGAACCTTGGTAATAAATGCCGCTTCACCAAAGCTTTCAGTATAAACAACGCCGTGATATGATTCATCAGGCTGTGTAAGTTCAGGATACTTTCCGTTATTCCAGTTATACTTACCTCCATCTACAATAACGCCCCCTACAACCTGTGCATGGCCATCCATATACTTTGTTGTGGAATGACACACAATATCCGCACCGTGTTCAAAAGGTCTGCAAAGTATAGGTGTGGGGAATGTATTATCTACCACAAAAGGAACGTCGTGCTTATGTGCAAGCTTTGAATACTTGTCAAAATCAAGCACAGTCAAAGCGGGGTTTGCAATAGTTTCACCAAATACAAGACGTGTATTTTCATCAAATAAAGCGTCAAGCTCATCATCTGTCATATCAGGTGTGGCATAACGCACCTCAATACCCATCTTCTTTAACGTTACAGAGAACAAGTTAATTGTACCGCCATAAATTGCAGACAAGCTGACAAAGTTTTGTCCACAGGATGTAATATTAAGAATTGCAAGCAAATTAGCCGCCTGACCTGATGATACCAATGCAGCACCAACGCCACCTTCCAACATTGCAATCTTCTGTTCAACCAATTCAACAGTAGGATTGGAAATTCTGGAATACATGTGTCCAGGTGCTTTAAGGTCAAACAAATCACCAAGATGTTCAGCAGAATCATACTTATAAGTTGTACTCTGTGCAATAGGAATCACTCGTGGTTCACCATTTGCTGGCTTATACGCACCCTGCACGCAGTTTGTTTCAATTTTAAAATCCGGCATAAAAAATAACCTCCACTAATAAATTTGGTGAAGGCTTTTATACATCAAAAATGAGGCATAAAAGCCTCAACCACACATTACGATATATGTTATACGAGGCTTAAAGGGCACAACTGCACATCATCATATCGTACATCATAATTACATTTTTAACATTTGTCATAACAATGTGCCCCCTCTTCATAACCTCAACTTATTGTGAATTATACCATACATAAAAGGATATGTCAACAAATTAAAGACAAAAAAACAGACCTTAAAAAAGGTCTGTTTAATTTTATGGACGTAGTCCCATTCCGCCCTCTAAGGTTATTGTTTCACCATTCATATATTTAAAATCAGGTGAAGCAAGTTGTACACATACTCTGCCGATGTCTCTTTCAACATCTCCGTAATAGCCTGCCGGAGGCATTTTTACATTAGCCTTAAATGCATCTGGATATGCCTTTTGGAAATTTTCAAGCTGTGCTGTCCAAGCCAAAGGACAAATAACATTTACGTTTATTCCGTCCTTGCCCCATTCGGTAGCAGCAACTCTCGAAAGTCCTCTAATACCCTCTTTGGCAGCTGCATAGGCACACAAGTCGGAGG
>JAZSKK010000037.1:0-2205 GCA_045534795.1 Clostridia bacterium
CAGTTATAATTCTGTCAATATGGCTATATACCAATCGTGAATTATCCTTTGCGAACAAATTCTGAATCAAAAAGTCCTCTCTTAATCTTTCTGTAGTATAATGCTTTGCATCTTGTGGATTTACACCATGTCTTACTTCCATTTTACTATAATCCTCCTTAATATAGTTTCCGTAAACTTCAATTTGGCTAAGTGCCGCCCATGAAAGCGGATTCACTGCCTGTTTAAAATTTGTTATACGTATATAAGTTGTTTTCCTTTTTTCAAAGGTTATTTCCTGACCTTCACCTGTTTCTTTAAAGTTACAATGTACAATGGACTTGTCAGAAAATTCAATATCAAAGGCTTTCCAGTATGTATCGTGCGGAAAATCTGCACGCAAGTATGCTACAATCTTATCTGCTTCAACCTCTGTGCCAAAGTATATGTAGTAATCAAGGTCCTCTCTTGCTCCGCCTGCCCATGAATGATACGGATACTTTCCATGATTGGAATTTTCATATATTCCGTCTATTGCATTACGAGGATAAAAACAAGGGTCATTCCTTGTAACAAAACTCGCTTCAGCATAAGGAAAATATTTATCTACATTATGTCGTGCATGGGAATTAAGGGACAACAATCTGTACGAATATACTTCCTCTTCATCAGGCTCACTTATTTTTATTTTATGAGTGTTGCCACTAAAAGCATTTTCATCGTAGCATTTTTTTAATTCGTCCTCATTGGGAATTGTAAATTCGAATATCTTGTTTGGTAAATATACCATACTTTCCTTTAGGGTTTCATCAAACTGTATTTTTAAAAACCTGCTCCAGTCAGAAGAAGCCGTAAGGACATCCCCTGCAGAAAGTTCACCTTCAAAGCAAATATCCACCGAACTTCCTGAATATTCAAATTTAACATTTTTGTTCTTGTCTTTAACCTTAAAGCTAATCATAAAATCCAACTCCTAAATAATACAATAGGACACCAGGTGCCCTAATGTATATTCTAGAACATTCTAATTATTTTTCAAGATATTCCTTTAGTCTGTATAATGCATCCACCAAATAATAATCGCCGTATATAAGATGCATAATTCCACCCTTATTAACGTCTTTTCTGACATAACGGTCCATACCATTTTTTAGAATACCGTCATAGTCATCTGACCAGTCTGCATATTTTTCAACTGTAGCCTTTAGGATTTTGCATGCAGTATCAACATACATACTCTTTTCGTATTCAGGTACATGATTTGCAATTTCCATCATACCCGCTGCCGCAGCCATACCTGCACTTGTGTCAAAATATTCAGGTTCATCAGGACTGCGGAAATCTGTTTTTGCTATATAACCTGTATTACAAACATTTGCAGCAAAATAATGTGCAACTCTTTTAGCAGTATCTAAATATTCCTGCTTGCCTGTGTGCTTGTAGGAAAGTGCAAAGCCATAAATTGCCCAGCTTTGACCTCTTGACCAGGATGAACCTTCACACATCCCCTGTCCACCAAGGCTTTCAAGCATTTCACCTGTATGAATATCATATACTACGATATGATTTACTGAACCGTAAGCACGAACATGATTTGCCATAGTTTTATCAGCATGAGCCATAGCTATATTTTTAAATCTTTCGTAGCCTGTAATTTCACTTGCTTTATATAGCAATGTAAGATTCAACATACAGTCGATAATTGACCAGCCCTGTCTGTCCACACCATTCCATGCATTTATGTAACCACCAAGAATATTGAATCTGCCTGCCAAGGTATCGGCTGCATACATCATTCGTATTCTGGATGTTTCATCACCGGTAATTTCATAACTGAAACCAGATGTAAGCTCCCACAAAAAGCCATTATCGTGGTCAAGCTTATCATAATCTTTAAAAGCATCATCCAACATCAATTCGTTTGATTTTGCAGCATCTATATAACACTGTTTACCTGTATGTTTATACATGTGCCACATCATGCCACCCCAAAAACCATTTGTCCACCAATTTGTTCTTGGTCTGTCTGCGACAACTAATTTTCCATTTTCGTCCACTGTATAAGGCATAATGTCCTTGTACTCTACTGATGTTCTGGATAATTTTTTATCAAGCTTTTCTATAGTTTCATTAACCCAATTTAACCTAATACCCCTCATTAATTCATCCTGTCATACGCAATCTGGCTAATTTCAAGCAATCTGTCAATATTCATTGCTTTTAGCT
>JAZSKK010000084.1:0-2604 GCA_045534795.1 Clostridia bacterium
ACCATCCTTATTGTATATTACAAGGGGTGGTTCTGTTATTATATGTGGTTTAGAGCCTTTCCTACCCTCAACAAGCACCATTACAGGGGGCTTTGTTATATCAGAATAGACATAGCGTATCCGTTTAGGTTCAAGCTTTTGGACCCTCATTTCATATATTATATCAGCAATACGTTCAGGTCTGTGAATCATTGCAAACCTGCCAAAAGGTTTTAAAATTCTTGATGCAGTTTTAACAATTTCATGCAGATTACAGCATATTTCATGTCGAGAAATTTTTATTTTATCTTCAAGGTTAACAAGTCCCGTGTCAGCAGTTTTATACGGTGGATTACATATAACAACATTATACTGTTTTGGTGTTTTATAATTAACAAGGTCACCGTTAAATACACTGATTTTATCCTCTAATCCGTTAAGCTCAACACTGCGTTTTGCCATATCACAAACTTCCTTTTGAATTTCCAGGGCATCTATGTGTGCTGCATTAGTTTTTGATGCAATCAAAAGGGGTATTATACCTGTACCAGTACCCAAATCAATAACCTCATCCTTTGGTCTAATTACAGCAAAATCTGAAAGTAACACTGCATCAATACCAAAACAAAACCAATTTGGGTTTTGGATTATTTTAAGTTCTGTACCATCAGGTAATTTACGCTGAAGGTCATCCATTCTTTCATCTGGTAACAAATTCATATTAAAACTCCTAAAAATAAAGAGCAAACATCACAAAATGCTTGCTCAAAATATTATCTCTTATAACCGCCACTGCGTTTATTGTCCATATTACGTTTAATAGCAGACATTTTTTCTTCACTATCCTGCATAAACTGTTTCATCTTTTCCTCAAATGACATATCGGAATTATTAGAACCAAAGGAAACCTGAGCAGGAACTTTAGCTTGTTTCTTCTGTTCTTCCTCAAGAGCTTTTTTAATAGACAGACTAACCTTACCATTATCATCAATGGACAAAACCTTGACCTTAACAGTATCCCCTTCCTTTAGGTGGTCATTGATATCTTTAACAAAGGTTAAAGCCACCTCTGAAATATGTACAAGCCCTGTCTTGCCGCCCTCAAGCTGAACAAATGCTCCAAAATTAGTTATACCGGTAATTTTACCTTCTACATTCTTACCTACTTCAAGTTGCATATTCTGAAATTTCCTCCCAAGTGTTTATTTAGTCAAATCAATCCCTTGCAGTTGCATCTATAAACACTATCTCATCAGGTGCCGCGTAATCAAGCTCAGTACGGGCAACTTCCTCAATATATTCAGGTGTGTTTACTTTCTTCTTCTCATCTTCCAAAGCCTCTTTTTCAGACTCTGCAATGACAATTTGCTCGTTTATTGCTTCAAGTTCTGCTTTTTTACTATTGATATTTATTTGTTGTATTATAAAGGTGTACCCAACGTATGCGAAAAAACAAAAACATATCACGTATTTTATTACAGAACGTTTTCCCTTTTTACTTTTTTTAACGCCCATAAGATATCCCCCAACAAAATATAACTAAACACAGTAAATTATACAACATAATATTTAATTTGTAAATATATTTTTGAAAATATAACATAATTGTAACAAAAGAAAAAGTCGGAATAAAAACCGACTTTTAACTGCATACACATATCAGCGTCTGAATTTTTTTAACACAATAAATTTGAACTTTATTTTTTTGCAAAAGTCAGCTATACTCCTTCTGCTGAAAGATAAAGCCAAAAAAACAGGCTTGTTAATGAGTTTGAGAAAAAATCTCAATGGTACAAGCATAATATTAAGAAGCAAAAGAATAATTTTTTTTACAAAATTTATTATAAAAAATAAAATGTTAAGAACATACCTGCTTATAGTATTGAAATAAGTAATTGAACCTGCAAATATGCCCAAAAGCATATAAAACCTTATTACACCATTATTAAACCTGAGGCAAATTATAAACATCAAAATTGTTATAATCACCCAGAATAAAATGTCCTTTATAATTGACAAAAGCAATCCTGAACGTGCAAACCTTTCGGAAACACGAAAGGTATCATATATAAAGGCACATACAATCCCGACAACAAAAAAAACAAAAAACAAAATAGCCTGATGCAATATGTCATTATACATAAGAACACCTACTTGAATATTTTGGCAAGCAAGCCTCCTCCTGCTTTGCCGCCATAGGTGTTATTAAACACACAGCTGTCAATTTCACCCTCAACAACAAGTTCTCCTGTATCTACATTAAGCTTACTTATATGCAAATCAGCACCTTTTACAATCAATGCTCCCGCAGAGGTTATTGCTATAAAATTAGACTCATCAAATGTATCCATATCTTCTACGCCTGATACACTTAGACGACTACGGTCTTCTAAAAGTATATTGCATTTTTGATGTTCTTTTTGAAGTTTACGTTCTTCCATCATATTCACTCCCAAAATATTATACTAAAATATATTGAGAGCAAGTTGTAAATATTACAAAATAACCTTATACAAATCTGCTGCATCATTTTTAAGAACGTGTTCCGCAACGTTTAAAATTTCAGCCTTAAAAAGCTTTTCTCCAAAGCGAATTTCAATTATATCCCCCGCCTTGACGTCAACA
>JAZSKK010000182.1:0-5112 GCA_045534795.1 Clostridia bacterium
CACCAATGTAATTGGAAATATTCTGAATAATGGATGGTGCTTTTATTTCGTTAGAATGAACATCAGACATTCTTGAAAGCTTTATCAAAAGAGTAATTATCTGTGTTTTTATCAATTCCTTTGAAAATTTGTCGCTTTTATGATGTTCTGCTTCAATAGATAAGAGTATATTATTTAATGAACTCACATTTTTTATATGATACTTTTTAAAGCAGTCAAATATCTGGTCATCCTCACTTTTTTCCAAAAAGTCTTTGGTAAACCATATCAGCAATCTTTCCGACGAACCGTTATCAATTACCGATGTTCTGTGTATAATGTTTGGGGGAATAAGGACAATGTCGCCGTCTGACAGGTCATAGGTTGTATTGTCTATAAAATATCTTACATTACCCTTTGTAAGGTAATATATTTCGTAATAGCTGTGATACTGGCTTACAGGCATAGTTACAGGCAGGGGCTTTAATTCCCTTTCAATATAAAAATCCTGTAAAAAATATGTCATTTCACTTTTGTAGTCCCTCATATCATCACCTCTATTTATTGTAGTTTAACATATTTGCTTTGTGTTTTCAAGCAATATTTTAAAGAAAAATGCAGTATTTTAGCAATATTTTTATAGAAAATATTAAAATATTGCTTTATAATTGAGGTATAAAATGACAAAAATATTGGGAGGTTATATAAAATGAGTTTTGAAACAGTAAAAAGACCTGAAAAAGTTATTCAGTTTGGTGAAGGCGGTTTTTTAAGAGGTTTTGTTGATTGGATGATACAAAAGCTTAATGACAGCGGGGAATTTAATGAAAATATCGTCGTTGTACAGCCTATTGAAAATGGTATGTGTGATATGCTTACTGCACAAAATTGCGGTTATACACACGTTATACGCGGTGTAGAGGGTGTAGAAAAGACTATTGTTAATTCTATTTCAAGATGCGTAAAGCCTTATGAAGATTATGATGCTTACCTTGCTTTGGCACATAATCCTGATTTCAGATTCATTGTTTCCAATACAACAGAAGCAGGTATTACCTATGTTGAGGGTGACAAGCTTACTGACCGCCCTGCAAAATCATATCCTGCAAAGCTTACAGCATTGCTTTATGAAAGATTTAAAGCGGGTCTTGGTGGATTTATTATTCTGCCATGTGAGCTTATTGACCAGAATGGTATTAAACTTCGTGAAATTGTTTTGCGTTATGCCAATGAATGGGAACTTGGTGAAGATTTTATAAAGTGGGTAGAAACTGAAAATCACTTCTGTTTCACATTGGTTGACCGTATCAATACAGGCTATCCGAAGGGTGAGGATATGGAGCTTGGCTATGAGGATAACCTTGTAAATACTTCAGAATACTTCCACCTATGGGTTATTCAGGGGGATGAAAAGCTTGCTGAAGAAATTCCTTTCCATAAAATTGGTCTTAATGTTATATGGACAGATAATTTGGAAATGTACCGTACAAGAAAGGTGCGTATCCTAAACGGTGCACACACATCAACTGTAGCTTATGCAATGCTAAACGGCTTTGATACAGTAAAATCCTGTATTGAAGACCCTAAAATGTATGCATATATTAAAAAGTGCGTGTTTGAGGAAATTATCCCTACACTTGATTTGCCTGAGGATGAGCTTATGGATTACGCAAACAGTGTTTTGGAAAGATTTGCAAATCCTTATATTAACCACTACTGGTCATCAATCGTACTTAACAGCGTAAGTAAATTTAAGGTAAGAGTTTTGCCTTCAATTACTGAATACATAAAGAGATATAACAAAATGCCTGAAACCTTGCTTTTTGCATTTGCAAATCTTATCAAGCTTTATAAAACAGATATGGCAAATGATGATAAAGATGTTGTTGAATTTATGAAAAATGCTTCAACAAAGGAAATTTTGGCTAATACAAGTCTTTGGGATGAAGATTTGTCATATCTTTATGATGAGGTGAAAAAATATGAGGATTAATCCCCGTGACAATGTGGAAGTAGATTTGAACACAGGGCATAAGATTGCACTTTGTGATATAAAAAAAGGTGAAAATGTTATAAAATACGGTTACCCTATCGGTCATGCTACTGAAGATATCAAGGCTGGGGACAGCGTACATACTCATAATACAAAAACTAATTTGAGTGAAATTCTTGACTATACCTACGAGCCTGAATTTGAAGAGATTCAAAGACGTGAAGAAAGATATTTTATGGGCTATGTAAGACCTAATGGTGATGTTGGTATCCGTAATGAGGTCTGGATTGTAAACACAGTAGGTTGTGTTAATAAGGTTGCGGAAACCTTGGCTAAAAAAACAGGGGCAAAGGCTTTTCCTCATCCCTTTGGATGCTCTCAGCTTGGCGATGACCAAAAGGTTACACAGTTAATTCTAAAGGGTATGGTTAATCACCCTAATGCTGCGGCTGTGTTGGTGCTTGGTTTAGGTTGTGAAAATAATAATATCAATGTCTTTAAGGAAGTTCTTGGGGAATGGGACGATAACAGAGTTAAGTTTTTAAATTGTCAGGACGTTGAAGACGAAATTGCCGAAGGTGTAAAAATTATTGAGGACCTTAAAAAGTATGCTGATACCTTTAATCGTGAAAAGGTTTCTGTTTCCAAGCTAAAGGTTGGTCTTAAGTGTGGCGGCAGTGATGGTTACAGCGGTATAACAGGTAATCCGTTGGTTGGCAGATTTTCAGATATGCTTATTTCATACGGAGGAAGTACTGTTCTTACAGAGGTTCCTGAAATGTTTGGTGCTGAACAGATACTTATGAAGCGTTGCATAAATGAAGAAATTTTTAATAAAAATGTTGCACTTATAAACGATTTTAAAAATTATTTTGTTGCACATAATCAGGTTATTTATGAAAATCCGTCACCTGGTAACAAGGCAGGCGGTATCACAACATTGGAAGAAAAATCACTTGGTTGTGTACAAAAGGGTGGCTCTGCACCTGTTGTTGACGTATTGAATTACGGAGATGTGTTGCAAAAAAACGGACTTAACCTTTTAAATGGTCCGGGTAATGACATTGTGGCTATAACTAATCTTATGGCATGCGGTGTACATATGGTATTGTTTACAACAGGCCGTGGTACTCCTGTTGGTTGCCCTGTACCTACTGTTAAGGTTGCTACAAATTCAAACCTTGCTAAAAATAAGAGCAACTGGATTGACTTTGATGCAGGTGAAATTTTAGAGGGCAAAGATGTTGACGAAAAATTCTTTGACTATTGCATTGATGTTGCAAATGGTAAGGAAACAAAAAATGAAATTAACGGCTATTCCGAAATTTCAATTTTCAAAGACGGCGTAACATTATAAAAAATAAAGGTCAGGATAAATTTATCCTGACCTTAGACTGTCGAAAAAGTCGTTCTCACGCAATAAGTAATAATAATGATAGCCTTCTCCATCGAGGAGAAGGGGGACCGCTTGCGGTGGATGAGGTGGTCTATATAAATAAAAATCCCAAGGAAAATATCGAATTTTCCTTGGGATTACTTGCTTTTTGCCAATTTGAACTCTACCGTACCATCGTACGCTGCCGAATTCAAATTGACAAAACATAACTTCCTTTTTCGAAATCTGTCAGCGTGTCGATAGGTTTATCAACACGCTGAGGTCAGGATAAATTTATCCTGACCTTTTTTAGTGGAAAATTGTGAATAAGTTGTTGTAGTGGGATGGGTTCCATAACCCTCCTGTTTTATGAATTTTATACTAATTACCTATGCATAATTCTTCTGCTTCTTGCTGTGCTTTGATTAGTTTTTCTTTTAATGCTTCAACTTGTTCAAGTGCGTCAGTAATTTCATTAAAAAGTGTTGTGTACATTTCTTTTAAAACTTTTAAATCAGTGTTTTCCATATTAAATTCCTCCTAAAAATAAAAAAAAGCGCCGACTAAAGCCGACGCAAAAAACGCAAGCTTTATCACTGCGACATGATAATCCACCTAACTCAATAATACATCAGAGGAAAGAGCTTGCATTTTTATACATAGCAACCTCTGAAGTTTATATTAAGTTAGGAAATTTACTATTGATATATCATGTCGCAAGATTATTATACCAAATTACAAAATAAAATTCAATACCCTTTTCATCGACAAATTTTTACATAATTCTACTTTTGATTTTGGATATTCTGTTTGTACCTATTCTGTAGCACATACTTTCCCATAAGTCAACACGCGGACGGCGGACAATATAAAAGGATAATAATTAAAAAGTTACTGTCCTTAAGAATAACACAGTGTATGTTTATGAAACTTAATTATCTGTAAGTGATTGAAAGGTTACAGACACAATCTTTTCCAAATCCTTTGGGGACATTTCCACCTGTGCACCTATTTTGCCTGCACTGAAAATTATTGTGTCACAATTTAAGGCGGATTGGTCAACAACCGTTACATACTGCTTTTTCATACCTATCGGTGAACATCCACCGCGTATATAGCCTGTTGCTTTATTTATTTCATCTACCCTTATCATTTCTACAGTTTTTTTATTTACAGCCTTTGCACATTTTTTAAGGTTAAGCTCCTTATCCACAGGTATTACGAATACAAAGAAGTCTCTTTCATACCTTGTTACCAAGGTTTTGAATACACATTCCGCAGGCTTGCCTATTTTTTCTGCTACTGCTATACCGTCAATCCGTCCGTCCCTATTGTCATAAAAATGAGATGTGTAATGTATTTTTGCTTTATCTAATATTCTCATTACATTTGTTTTAACTTCCATAAAAAACAACCTTTATTATAAAATATATACAAATATTCTAGCATAATATATATCATATTGCAAGTTGACGTAATTTGCAGAAAATGTTACAATAAAGTATAAAATATTATAGGAGGCGGATATGGTGTTTGGTTATAAGACCTTCAGGGGCGGTGTGCATCCTGATGATAAAAAAACGGCTTCAAATTATATTAAGATAGAAGAGCTTGCGGCACCAAAAACAATGGTATATCCTGTGCAGCAACATATAGGTAAACCTGCAAATATCCTTGTTAATGTAGGTGACGAAGTTAAAGTGGGCCAGCTTATTGCAGAGGCTGACGGATATGTTTCTGCAAATGTGCATGCTTCCGTAAGCGG
>JAZSKK010000026.1:0-7203 GCA_045534795.1 Clostridia bacterium
AGCGTTTTTAAAGCGCCCAACAGCTACACAGGTGAAGACGTTGTGGAAATCAACTGTCACGGAGGTCTGAGGGTGTGTAAAATGGTGCTTGAAGCCGTGTACAAAAACGGTGCAAAGCCTGCACAGGCAGGAGAATTTACAAAGCGTGCATTTTTAAATGGCAAAATGGACCTTAGTCAGGCCGAGGCAGTGGCAGATTTAATATCTGCAGAAACAGATGATGCAGTTACAGTAGCAGCAAACCAGCTTGACAAAAGGCTTTCCGACAAGGTAAACGGTTTGAGAGATGAATTGGTGGCATCCACATCACATATCCTTGCGATGATAGATTTTTCTGAAGAGGGGGTTGAGGAGCTGGATTACACAGAACTTAAAAATACTCTGTCTAAAATAAATAGTCAGATAGGTGACCTTATCCTCACCTCTGACAGTGGCAGAATTATTAAGGATGGTATCAATACGGCGATTATAGGCACCCCAAACGTTGGGAAATCAAGTATATTAAATACTATCTGTGGCGAGGACAGAGCGATTGTTACCAATATTGAAGGCACTACCCGTGACATTATTGAAACTCAGGTTACTATAAAGGGGTGCAAGCTTAATTTGCTTGATACCGCAGGTATTCGTGAAAGTGATAATATGGTGGAGCAAATAGGTGTAGAACGTTCAAAGGATGCTATTGAAAAGGCAGACCTGATATTCCTTGTTATTGATGGCTCACGAGAAATTACGGACAGAGATAACGAAGTAATTAATCTTGCAAATAAAGAAAAAACAATATGTCTTATAAACAAAAGTGACTTGCCCAAAAAAACTGAATTTGATGGTGAGTTTTTAAGGACCATATATGTTTCTGCCCAGACGGGAGAAGGCTTTGACGAGCTTTTTGACTTTATATACAATATGTACAGTGCGGGAAATATTTCCGAGAAAATTATTATTACAAACCCCCGTCACAAGCAAAGCCTTATAAATGCAAAATCTGTCATAGACGAAATACTTACCGCAATGGAAACCGATACTCCTTTTGATATAATTTTAGGAGATATTGAGGTTGCTATATCCGCATTGGGTGAAATAGGCGGTATGACAGTAAGTGACGAGATTATAGACAGTATATTTGCAAACTTTTGTGTAGGAAAATAAAAATTATTTTAGAGGCGATTTATATGTCAAATTATTTTGCAGGCGAGTATGATGTTGCGGTAATAGGCGCAGGCCACGCCGGATGCGAGGCAGCCTTGGCAGCAGCAAGACTCGGTATGAAAACAATTTTATTTACAATAAACCTTGATGCCATAGGCAATATGCCATGCAATCCTTGTATAGGCGGTACTGCAAAGGGGCATCTTGTAAGGGAAATAGATTCCTTGGGTGGCGAAATGGGCAAGGTTGCAGATGCAACAAAGCTACAATCCCGTATGCTTAACAGAGGCAAGGGGCCTGCTGTTTATTCTTTAAGAGTGCAATCTGACAGACGTGCATATCAGGAAAAAATGAAGCAGGTTCTGGAGGGTGTTCCTAACCTGGATATAAAACAGTGTGAAATAACTGAAATTCTCCACGACGAAAACAATAAGGTAACAGGGGTTGTATCTCATCTTGGGGCAGAATATGCCGTTAAGGCAGTAATAATATGTTCGGGAACATATCTGCGCGGCAAAATTCACGTAGGTGAGGTTTCATACGATGGTGGTCCTGACGGAATGTTTGCTGCAACAAAGCTTACAGAATGTATTAATAATATGGGCATAAGAACCATGCGTTTTAAAACAGGTACACCTGCACGAGTTAATAAGCATACCATAGACCTTACAAAGTTTGAACAGCAGATTGGTGACGAGGAAATAATCAATTTTTCCTTTGAAACAACGGAAAAAGCCGAAAACAAGGTTGTGTGTTACCTGGGCTACACCACCGAGGAAATGCATAAGGTTATAAAGGAAAACTTACATCGGTCACCCCTTTACGGAGGTCAAATTGAAGGCGTTGGACCAAGATATTGCCCATCCATAGAGGACAAGGTTGTACGATTTGCAGATAAGAAAAGACATCAGTTCTTTTTAGAGCCTTGCGGATATAATACCGATGAAATGTATGTACAGGGACTTTCCTCATCTATGCCAGAGGATGTACAGATAAAAATGTACAGAGCAATACCAGGTATGGAAAACGTTCACTTTATGCGTACTGCTTATGCTATTGAATATGATTGCATAGACCCTACACAGTTAAAGCCATCCTTGGAATTTAAATGCGCAGAGGGGCTTTACGGTGCAGGTCAGTTTAACGGAACGTCAGGTTATGAGGAGGCTGCTGCACAAGGCTTGATGGCAGGAATAAACGCCGCAAGAAAAATAAGCGGCAAAGACCCTGTGGTGTTATCACGTTCCGAGGCATACATCGGTGTACTTATAGACGACCTGGTAACAAAGGGTACAAACGAGCCATACAGAATGATGACAGCAAGGGCCGAACACCGCTTGCTTTTAAGACAGGATAATGCAGATATTCGTCTTACACCAATAGGTCATGAAATAGGGCTTATAAGTGATGAACGATATTCTAAATTCCTTGAAATGAAGAAGAATATTGAGGATGAAAAGGAACGCCTGGCAAAAACAAACATCGGACCAACCAAAAAAGTAAATGAGTTTTTGGAAAAACACGGTTGTACCCCTCTTTCCACAGGGGCAAAGCTTATAGATATTTTAAGACGACCTCAGCTGACATATAATGACCTTAAGGAAATTGATGATAACTTTCCCAATTATGATGAAATTGTTGCATATCAGGTATATACAGATGTAAAATACGAAGGATATATCAAAAGACAGGTCGAACAGGCAGAACAGGTTAAAAAGCTTGATAACAAGAAAATACCTACGGATATAAACTATGATGATGTTTACGGATTGCGTATTGAAGCAAGACAAAAGCTTGCGGACATAAGACCGGAATCCGTGGGACAGGCATCACGAATTTCCGGCGTTTCACCTGCAGATATTGCTGTTTTATTAGTATATTTAAAATCAAAATAGATAAAAATATTTTTATAGCAGTAAACATAAAGTTAAAAGGATGTCAAATTAGTTTAAACTAATTGACTTGACTTATTATTTGTGATATTATTTAATGTGGCAAAGGAAGTTAGGAAAGGATGACATAAATGATATATGTTGACAATGCGGCAACAACAATGCTTGAACCTGAAGTATTAGAAAAGATG
This sequence comes from Clostridia bacterium, assembly GCA_045534795.1. Lineage (GTDB taxonomy): Bacteria > Bacillota > Clostridia > Monoglobales > Firm-18 > CAZNKU01. The sequence continues at coordinate 3,233 of JAZSKK010000026.1, forward strand.
ATGCCGTATCTTACGGAATTTTACGGCAATGCATCTTCAATATATAAATTCGGACAAAAAGCCAGAGAGGTTGTAAATGAGTCACGTGAAACAATTGCAAAATGCTTAAATGCTGATGCTAAAGAAATTTACTTTACCAGCGGCGGTTCGGAATCAGATAACTGGGCTATTAAAGGTGTTGCAGACGCACTTTCAAAAAAGGGCAACCACATTATAACATCTAGAATTGAACATCATGCAGTTTTGCACACATGTGAATTTTTGGAAAAACACGGATATGAAGTTACATATCTGCCTGTTGATGAAAATGGTCTGGTGAATCCTGACGACCTTGAAAAAGCTATTACAGACAAAACTATACTTGTATCTGTAATGTTTGCGAATAACGAAATAGGCACAATACAGCCTATCAAAAAGCTTGCTGAAATTGCTCACAACCACGGAATATATTTTCACACAGATGCCGTACAGGCTGTGGCACATGTGAAAATTGATGTTAAGGAACTGGGTATTGATATGCTTTCAATGTCTGCACATAAATTTGGCGGACCAAAGGGTATTGGTGCCTTGTATATCAGAAAAGGTGTGCGTGTTTCCAATCTTTTACACGGCGGTCAGCAGGAGCTTGGCAGACGTGCCACTACTGAAAACCTTGCAGGTATAGTGGGTATGGCGGCTGCACTTAAGCTTGCTATGGATAATTTTGAAGAAAATACAAGGAAGATGACAAATCTTCGCGAAAAATATATTAATGCAGTTTTGGAAAAAATTCCATATTGCAGACTTAACGGACACAGAACAGAAAGACTGCCCGGAAATACAAATATTTCCTTCCAGTTTGTTGAGGGTGAGGCAATGCTTTTGTTGCTTGATATGTATGGTATTGCGGCCTCAAGCGGGTCGGCCTGCACAAGCGGCTCTCTTGACCCTTCCCATGTTTTGCTTGCTATCGGTCTGCCACACGGTATTGCACATGGTTCTTTGCGAGTAACTTTTTCCCACCACAATACCGAGGAAGATGTTGACAAAATTGTAGAGGCTTTAGAAAAAGTAATTCAGAGGTTAAGAGATATGTCTCCTCTTTACGAAAAGGTGAGAAAGGGTGAATAATTATGCTATATAGTGAAAAGGTTATGGACCATTTTGCAAATCCGCGTAATGTTGGTGAAATACCTGATGCCAATGCTATTGGTGAGGTTGGTAACGAAAAATGCGGAGACATTATGAAAATATATATGAAAATTGAAGATAACATTATAAAAGATGTTAAATTCAAAACTTTCGGCTGTGGTGCTGCTGTTGCAACAAGCAGCATGGCTACAACTATGGTAATCGGCAAAACAGTTAACGAAGCTTTGCAGCTTACAAACAAAGCTGTTATGGAGGCTTTGGATGGTTTGCCCCCAGCAAAGGTACATTGTTCTGTGTTGGCAGAACAGGCTATACAGGCTGCCTTAGAGGACTATTACAAGCGTCAGGGAATAGACCCTAAGGGGATTTTAAAAAGATGTGACCACAATTGTGCAGAATGCACTTGTCACAACCATGAGTAAGAGTGTTATAATCGGCATGAGCGGAGGGGTAGATAGCTCCGCAAGTGCCGCTTTGCTTAAAAAACAGGGATACCGTGTTGTAGGTGTAACAATGAAATTATGGAACGGAGAGCAGGCCGATGGCGGTTGCTGCTCTTTTTCAGCCATTGATGACGCAAAAAATGTTGCAGATACATTGGGTATTGAACATTATGTGCTTAATTACGAAAAAGAATTTGAGCATAATGTTATTAAAAATTTTATAGAAGAATATAAGGCAGGCAGGACTCCAAACCCCTGTGTTGTATGTAACAAGCATATCAAATTTAATGCCCTTTTAAAAATGGCAGACGAACTTGGTATAGACTACGTTGCCACAGGACATTATGCTAAAATTGAGGAAAATAACGGCAGATATTTGCTTGTACGTCCCGAGGACAGAAAAAAAGACCAGACATATTTTCTGTACAATATGACACAGGAGCAGTTAAAGAGAACTCTGTTTCCACTATATGGTGTCACCAAAGAGGAAACTCGTAAAATTGCCGAGGAAATAGGACTTTTAGTATCGGAAAAGCCTGATAGTCAGGATATTTGCTTTATACCTGACGGTGATTATGCAGGGTTTATCAGATGGCGTGACGGAGATATGCCTGAAGGGGATTTTGTGGATTTAAACGGCAAGATTCTTGGCAAACATAAGGGTATAATGAACTATACAATCGGACAGAGAAAAGGTCTTGGAATTGCACTTAACAGACCAATGTACGTTATAGGTATTGACCCTAAAAACAACAATGTAATACTTGGTCCTGACGGAACACAGCTTAAGAATACTCTGAAAGCTCATTCCATTAATATGATAGCCTTTGACAGGATAACAGAACCTTTTGAATGTACTGCAAAAATCCGTTACAATGCACCGGATGTGCCATGCACAGTTTATCCTGACGAAAATGGATTTAAAGTAGAATTTGAGCAGCCTCAAAAATCCGTTACTCCCGGACAAATGGTTGTTCTGTATGATAATAATATAGTAATTGGCGGAGGAATAATAGGTGTTTGATTTTAATTTTCCAAACCTTAATGACAAACAGCGTGAGGCTGTATATACAACAGACGGTCCATTACTGATACTTGCAGGGGCAGGAAGCGGAAAGACAACTGTTTTAATAAACAGAATTGCATACCTTATAGGGGCAAAAAATGTTTTTCCAAGCCAGATTCTTGCAATAACATTTACCAACAAGGCAGCAGCAGAATTAAAAACCCGCCTTGAAACAATGCTTGGCAGCGAGGGTGAAATGGTATGGGCAAGTACCTTCCACTCACTTTGCGTCCGAATTTTAAGACGAGATATTGAAAAGCTGGGATACCCATCATCATTTAACATATTTGACAGGGCAGATCAGCTTACCGTCATAAAGGAATGCCTAAAGGAAATGGGGTTAGATGACAAAACATATCCCCCAAAATCTGTGCTTTCCAACATTGGCAGAGCAAAAGATGAACTTTTGGACCCTGAAGGTCTTGCCAAAACTGTTGCAGGTGATTTTCGACTTGAAAAGGTTGCACAGATTTATAGTTTGTATCAAAAGAAGTTGCAAAAATACGGGTCATTGGATTTTGATGATATTATAATGCTTACAGTAAAGCTATTTGCCGAACACGAGGATGTACTGAAATACTATCAGCGCAGATTCCAATACATAATGGTAGATGAATATCAGGATACCAACCATGCCCAGTACCGTTTGGTATCCATGCTTGCAGATGCACATAAAAACCTATGCGTTGTAGGTGATGACGACCAGAGTATCTACAAATTCCGTGGGGCAAATATTGAAAATATTCTTTCCTTTGAAAAACAGTACACAAATTCAAAGGTAATTAAGCTTGAGGAAAACTATCGTTCTACCCAGAATATCCTTGATGCCGCAAATAATGTGATTAAAAATAATATGGGCAGAAAGGGCAAGAGCCTTTGGACAAGCAAAGGTGAGGGCGAAAAAATAAAGCTTATAAAAGCCCAGAATGAGCATGACGAAGGGCAAAAGATTGCCGATAAAATAGCCCAGCTGACATATCAGGGATATGCGTACAATGACTTTGCAATACTTTACAGAACAAATGCACAGTCCCGTGTAATAGAAAATATGCTTTTGAGAAATGCCATCCCCTTCCGAGTTTTGGGCGGTCTTAGATTCTTTGACCGCAAGGAAATAAAGGATGTACTTGCATATATGAAGCTTATAAACAATCCAAATGATAACGTAAGCTTAAAGAGAGTAATAAACGAACCAAAACGAGGAATAGGTAAAAAAACCGTTGAAGATGCGGAACTTTTGTCTGCACATCAGAACATAAGTATGTTTAAGGTATGTGAGGAGTCAACAGGTAAACTGAAAACCTTTGCGGATATGATAAATGAAATTAAGA
>JAZSKK010000164.1:0-1772 GCA_045534795.1 Clostridia bacterium
ATTCAATACCTATGTTCCAGATGGTAAAGGATATGGATGCCAAGGGTAAAATCATTAATTTTGCATTTGCAGTATCTGCAGCTTTTGTTTTTGGTGACCACCTTGGATTTACTGCGGGCTTTAATTCAACTATGATTGTGCCAATGATAATTGGTAAGCTTGTGTCAGGGGTATCTGCCGTTATTCTTGCAACATTTATTGCAAACAAGACACTTGGAAAAGAGGATTAATATGAATATAGATAAAACAGAGCTTGAAAAATTAGTAAGACAAATAATAACAGAAAAATTAAATCCTTGTGGTGTAAAGTGTGTAAAAATACCTCAGATTCCTGTTCGTGAATGTGACAGACTGGATACAGGCAATCCTTCACATAAGGTATATACACGCGATGTCTTTGAATTATCTGAAAGTCCGCGTCTTGGATGCGGAATTATGGAAATGACGGATACAACCTTTGACTGGACATTACAATATGACGAAATCGACTATGTAATTGAAGGTACATTAAATATTATTTGCGATGGAATAACCACAACAGCCCATGCAGGAGAGTTGATTTTAATACCCAAGGGGTCGTCTATTCAATTTTCAGTAACAGGCTTTTCAAGGTTTATATATGTAACCTATCCTGCAAACTGGGCAAATTTGTAAAAATAGTTGAAATAATTCCTCTACAATGATATAATAACCTGGTATTTTGTAAAAAGAGGTTTATGTAATGAATAAGAGATTTGTTTCAAATTGTTTATTGATATTAACGGCAATGATATGGGGCTTTGCTTTTGTTGCACAAAAGGAAGCTTCAGGCTACATAGGTTCGTTAACTTTTATTGCAATAAGGTTTTTGCTTGGCGGTATAGCGTTAATACCTGTAATTTTTATCTTTGAGCGTGATGATTTAAAGGACAATGCAAAGCTAATAACCACCCTTAAGTGCGGCGTGGTTACAGGGTTCTTTTTGTTTACTGCTTCACTTTTGCAACAGGTTGGTATTGCGGTTTCAACCCAGGCAAGTAAGGCAGGTTTTATTACAGGTCTTTATACGGTATTAGTTCCTATAATCGGCATTTTTATGGGTAAAAAGGCACGTATCAATATATGGATAGGTGCAGTGCTGGCAGTTGTCGGACTATATATGGTAAGCGTTGTAGGTGCTCCTGCTATTGAATTTGGCGACCTGTTATTGCTTATAGGTGCATTTTTCTGGGCAGGTCATATTTTGTCTATTGATAAATTTATTGATAAGGTGAGTCCTATCAAATTTTCTGCCGTTCAGTTTATAACAAGCTCAATACTCGGCTTTGTGTTTTTGCCGTTTTTTGAATTGTCGTCATTTTCGGTATCAAACATTATGTCGGCAGGTATGTCACTTTTGTACGCAGGTGTTATGTCATCAGGTGTTGCATACACACTTCAGGTAATTGGTCAAAAGCATTCAGGACCAACAGAATCTGCCATAATTTTTTCATTGGAATCAGTATTCTGTGCAGTAGGTTGTATGCTTTTGTTAGGCGAAACTATGTCATTAACAGCTGTTGTAGGCTGTGTAATGATTTTTGCAGGCATAATACTTTCACAGCTTGAATTTAAGCCAAAAAAATAACAATATTCCATAATTTTCTTTGGATAAAATTCCTCATTCTTCAAATAATACATATATAAAAATGATTTAAAGGAGATTTATATATGAAGGCCACAGGAATTGTTAGAAGAATTGATGATTTGGGCAGAGTAGTTATTCCCAAGGAAATACGCCGTACAATGCGAAT